>NZ_CAXAPG010000016.1:0-117630 GCF_963970585.1 Pseudomonas sp. RL_105y_Pfl2_101 | reverse complement strand
TACGTCGAGCACATGCAAACCAAGCACCCGGACAAACCGCTGATGGACTACGAGGCGTTCTTTCGCGAACGCCAGGAGGCTCGTTACGGTGGCAAGGGTGGGCCCAAGTGCTGTTGAGTTGAGGTAGCCTCAAACCCCACAAAACCGCTTTCCTTTCAGGCGTCAAGGAGATTCAGTTTGTCCTCTCCCATCCCGGTCACCATCCTCAGCGGCTTCCTTGGCGCTGGCAAGACTACGTTGTTGCGCCATCTGCTCAAGGCCGAGCACGGCCTGAAAATCGCCGTCATCGAGAACGAATTCAGCGATGCCGGCATCGACACCCAACTGCTGGGCGACGAGCCGGTGCAAGTCATGACCCTGGCCAACGGTTGTGTGTGCTGCACCATCCACACCGACCTGACCAAGGCCCTGTATCTGTTGCTCGAGCGGCTGGACAGCGGCGAGATCGCCTTTGATCGCCTGGTGATCGAGTGCACCGGCCTGGCCGACCCGGCCCCGGTGGCGCAGACTTTTTTCATCGACGAGGACCTGCGCGAGCGCTATATCCTCGACGGCATTCTTACGCTGGTGGACGCTGCTCATGCCGATGTCCACCTGACCCAGGCCATCGCCCAGGCCCAGGTCGGGTTTGCCGACCGCCTGCTCCTGAGCAAGACTGACCTGGTGGACGCGGCCCAGGTCCAGGCCCTTGGCGAGCGCCTGACGCGCATCAACCGGCGGGCACCCATCAGGGTGGTAGAGCACGGCAAGATTGACCTGGCTGAACTGCTCGACATCCGCGGCTTCAATCTCAATGCGGACCTGGGCGCGGGGTTCAGCCTGCGCCCGGTCGGCAAGGCCACCCCAGGCGATCGGATCAGCAGCCTGGTGCTGCGCACCGACAAGGCGCTGGATATCGACAAGCTCAGCGAGTTCATGAACCAGTTGCTGGAAGAGCACGGCAAGCAATTGCTGCGCTACAAAGGCGTGCTGAACATCGCGGGCGAACCCCGTCGGTTGGTGTTTCAGGGCGTGCTCAAGTTGTACGGTTTCGATTGGGACACCGAATGGGCCTGCGACGAAGCACGGGAAAGCGTGATCGTGTTCATCGCCGACGAACTGCCCGAAGAGAAGATCCGCGCCGGCTTCGAAGCCGCGTTACTTTGACGGTCCCGCGCCTGCGGCCAGCAGCAGTTTTTGCTCCAGATGGTCCAGGTGCTCGTCCATCAGCCGCACCGCTTCATCGATGTTGCGGCCTTGCACGGCGTCGACGATTGCCAGGTGTTCCTGCCAGGCGCAGTGCCGGCGGGACTTGATCTCGTGTCGCGCCAGGGCCAACGAGGTCAACGGCACCAGGCTGCCGAGAAATTGCGTCAACGGCGCGTTGCCGGCCATGGCCGCCAATTGCAGGTGAAATTCGCCGGACAGGCGTATCGCCGGGCCACGCTCACCACGATCCAGGCACTGGCGTTCGTGCTCCACCAGATCGCGCAGGTGTTGCAAGTCCTTGGGCCGCGGTGCCTTGCAGGCCAGGCGCACCAGGGTCTGTTCAGCCAGGCGGCGAGCGTGGAGGATCTGCCGGGTCTGCTCCAGGTCTGGCGCGGCGACTTGTGGCCGGTGGTTGGGCCGCAGGATTACCACTTGCTGGTGGGACAGGCGCGCCAGGACGCGACGAATGATGCTGCGACTGACGCCGAACACATCCCCCAGGCTTTCCTCGGTGAAGCGGCTGGCCGGGGCAATGCGTTGTTCGAGGATGGCGTCGAAGATCCGCGGGTAGATATCGTCCACTGACGGTTTGCCGACCCGGCCGGGCAGGGTGGCGAGCACGCTACGGTTGTGCTGGGGGTGATGGGGCATGAGGTTGTTCATGGCGGTCTCCGCAGGCAATGGCTCAGGTGCCGAGGTTGTCGTCCGGAATGTTCAATTCGATGCCCATGCGCTGGCCTTCCCGGAGAATGTGCCGACGCATTTCGGTGCTGGCCTGGGCGCTGTTCTTGCCCCGGATGGCACGGACCACGGCTTCGTTTTCTTCCAGGCGTTCGGCCAGGTGCTCGGGCGAATTGCGCAACACATCGGCGCTTTGCTTGAGGGCGTTGCTGGTCTGCTGGACCACGTTCTGGAAGATCGGGTTGGACGTCAGGGCAAACAATTCTTCATGGAAGGCGATGTAGGCGTTGGCGCAGGCATCGCTGTCGTTGGCCTCCAGGGCTTCGCGCATGTCCATGAGGGTCAGGCGCAACTGGCCGACCTCCTGGCTGCTGATGGACTGGGCCACAAGGCCAACGATGAACGGTTCCAGGGTGTAGCGCAGCTGCAGCAGGTCTTCCAGGCTCGCGCCGGCCATGGCGCTGCCTTCACTGGCGTTATCGTTGAGATTGGCCTCCAGCACCACGACGCCTTTGCCGGGCATCGAGCGCACCAGGCCGAGGGTCTCCAGCACAATCACCGCTTCACGCAGGCTGGGTCGGCTGATGCCCAGTTGCTCGGCCAGCTCGCGCTGGCCGGGCAGCATGTCGCCCGAGCGCCACTGGCCCCGGGCGAGGGCGGCGCGGAGTTTCTCCACCACGGAATTGACGACGGTCGATGAGCTGATCACATG
This sequence comes from Pseudomonas sp. RL_105y_Pfl2_101, assembly GCF_963970585.1. NCBI lineage: Bacteria > Pseudomonadati > Pseudomonadota > Gammaproteobacteria > Pseudomonadales > Pseudomonadaceae > Pseudomonas > Pseudomonas sp. RL_105y_Pfl2_101. The sequence continues at coordinate 115,049 of NZ_CAXAPG010000016.1, read as the reverse complement.
TAACTCCTTGGAAATCAATCAGGCGATGCCGGCCCGCGGGCCGGCATCGACGTCTTTCAGAATTGCTGGTGATGGGCACTGCCCACCGGTTTCCTGGGTTGGAAGGTATAGCCTTGTTGGCCGGACAGCACCTTGCGCGCCCGAGGGATGTCGATGTCTTTTTCCCAGCGGGCAATCGCCACGGTGGCCACGCAGTTGCCAATCAGGTTGGTCAGGGCGCGACCGATGCCCATGAACCAGTCCACGGCCAACACCAGTACCAGGCCGACCACCGGGATCGCCGGGATCGCGGTCAGCGTAGCCGCCAGGATCACCAGCGCCGAGCCGGGAATGCCATGGGCGCCCTTGGAGGTGATCAGCGAGACCAGCAGGATGGTCAACAGATCGCTCATGGCCAGGGGCGTGCCGGTCGCGTTGGCGATGAAAACAATGGCCAGGGTCAAGTAGATCGAGAAACCATCCAGGTTGAACGAGTAGCCGGTTGGAATGACTAGGCCCACGGTGGAGCTGCCGATCCCCAGGTGTTCAAGCTTGCGCATGATCTGTGGCAGCACGGCATCGGACGACGCGGTGCCGAGCACGATCAACAGCTCTTCGCGCAGGTATTTGAGGAACGGCAGCATCGGCAGGCCCGACACGCGCATCACCACACCCAGGATCACCGCGACAAAAGCGATGCAGGTCAGGTAGAACAGACCGACGAGGCTGCCCAGGTGCTGTAGCGACTCCAGGCCATATTTGCTGGTGGTGAAGGCAATGGCCCCGAAGACGCCGATCGGGGCCAGGCGCACGATCATGCCCATGATGCGGAAGATCACGTGGCTGAGTTCGTTGATCAGGCGTGAGATACCGCAAGCGGCATCACCGACGAGATTCAGCGCGCTGCCAAACAGCACGGCAAACAGCAACACCTGCAGGATGTTGTTTTCCGCGAACGCTCCAATCACCGAGGTCGGGATCAGGTTCATCAGGAACTGGGTGGTGGTGACCATGTGCTGGCCGCGTTGGGCGATATCGTTCACGTCCGCGCTGGAGAGCTGCTCCAGGTGGATATTCGCGCCGCTGCCAATGCCTGTACTGAAAGCAAGGACCAAGCCGATGACCAGGGCGATGGAGGTGAGTATTTCGAAGTAGATGACCGACTTGAGGCCGATGCGCCCGACCTTCTTGAGATCACCGGCGCCGGAGATACCGCTGACCACCACGCAGAACACGATCAGGCCGATGAGCATCTTGATCAGCTTGATGAAGCCGTCGCCGAGGGGTTTGAGCTGTGCTGAGTATTCGGGAAGGGTAAGCCCGCAGACGATGCCGAGCACCAGTCCGAGGACAACTTGAAGGAAGATCGACCGCGAGCACCATTTGAGCATGGGAGGGATTCCTGGTTCGGTGTCCTTGTTCGCCAGGGAGGGCTGGCGTCGGGACTTCATTATTGTGGTCTTACCGGTTTGTCCAGTGCAGGCGCAGTCTAGGTGCTGTTTTTACGGGGATGCAAGCTTGATTGTGATGATTTGGCTTTACCGGTCTGACCAGTTGAGGTGAAAGGCTTGTGCTTGAGCCTTTTCTCGGCTGAAAAAAATTTGCCGCCAGATGCCTGAGCCAATAGTGAGGAGATCACACCAGATTGTGGCGAAAGCGCGCTCCCGCTGGGCCGGTAGGCGCTGCGTAGGAGCTGTCGAGTGTAACGAGGCTGCGATCTTGTCCCAGACAATTAAGTCGCGAGCGAAAGATCAAGATCAAGATCAAGATCAAAGGATCGCAGCCTTCGGCAGCTCCTACAGGGCAACCCAGTTCCCTCGCCAAGTGTAAGAGTGTTCTACGCGTTCTTTTTTAAGGGATGCTCAGAATGAACGTCGCTTTTGACTGTTCTTTCGTCTCGGCAAGATAGAGATAAGGCGAACCTCGCAACCTTAATCCCCCTACATGTTTTTTATTGGCGGTCATGAGCGAAATGAGTGTGTGGCCGGACTTGATGTTTTTCGGCGTAATGACATTCTGTTGAAAGTCGATAAGGGTAAAAAACGTCGGTTTTTTTGTATCTGCATCCTTTGCACCAAGTACTTCAAACCAGCTTTTACTGAGCAATTTGTTGTAGTGCTCGCCGGTGTTTTTTATGGTCAGGAGGTAGCCACCCTCCGTGTGCCGGAAATGCAGTCGCAAGGGCTCGCCGCGTGTTCTAGGCTCTTCGGCGCGCATGCCAAGCAGGTGTGAGTGATCTTGGGTCTGGGGTTTGCCGGTAAAAAAACCACCGCTGAAAGCGCTGACGGTCGCCAACGCGGGTTTGCCGTGCAGCCTTTCCAGTAGATTGACGTGAGCGCTGAACATATCAAGGGTTGCATGAAAGGAATGTTCACTGTCCATGTGAATATTGACTCCTGAGTTGATTGGTAAAGTTAAAGTGGAACGAGCTGGATCTTATTGAGTTATTAGTCGTTTGTGGGGCTGTCTGTATTGCAGGACGTTAAAGGCAGGGTGGTATTAGTTGTTTGATCGTATGTTTATCGCGCCAATAAAAAAAGGCCCGCATCTTTCGATGCGGACCTTATTTAACTGCGTTCTAGCGGGCGAATTAAGCGCCGTAGACCGGCAGCTTCTTGCAGATAGCCTTGACCTTCTCACGTACGGCGTCGATGACCGCTTCGTTGTTCAGGTCCGCCAGGATGTCGCAGATCCAGCCAGCCAGTTCCTTGCACTCGGCTTCCTTGAAGCCGCGAGTGGTCACGGCCGGGGTGCCGAAGCGCAGGCCCGAGGTGACGAACGGAGAGCGTGGGTCGTTTGGCACCGAGTTCTTGTTGACGGTGATGAACGCCTTGCCCAGCGCCGCGTCGGCGTCTTTGCCGGAAATCTCTTGCTTGATCAGCGAGAGCAGGAACAGGTGATTTTCAGTACCGCCGGACACCACGTCGAAGCCGCGTTCGATGAACACGCCGGCCATGGCCTTGGCATTCTTCACCACTTGTTGCTGGTAAGCCTTGAACTCAGGTTGCAGGGCTTCCTTGAAGCAGATCGCCTTGGCTGCGATCACGTGCTCCAGCGGGCCACCCTGGGCGCCCGGGAAGACGGCGGAGTTCAGCTTTTTCTCGATGTCGGCATTGGCGCGCGCCAGGATCAGGCCGCCACGTGGACCGCGCAGGGTCTTGTGGGTGGTGGTGGTGACCACGTCGGCGAATGGCACCGGGTTCGGGTAGACGCCAGCGGCGACCAGGCCGGCAACGTGGGCCATGTCGACGAACAGGTAGGCACCGACCTTGTCGGCGATCTCGCGGAAACGCGGGAAGTCGAGGACCTGGGAATAGGCGGAGAAACCGGCCACGATCATTTTCGGCTTGTGCTCGAGGGCCAGGCGCTCGACTTCGTCGTAGTCGATCAGGCCGTTGCCGTCGATGCCGTACTGGACGGCGTTGTACAGCTTGCCGGAGGAGGAAACGCTGGCGCCGTGGGTCAGGTGACCGCCGTGGGCCAGGCTCATGCCCAGGATGGTGTCACCGGCCGACAGCAGCGCCAGGTACACGGCGGAGTTGGCTTGGGAACCTGCGTGCGGCTGGACGTTGGCATAGTCGGCACCGAACAGTTGCTTGGCGCGGTCGATGGCCAGTTGCTCGACCACGTCGACGTACTCGCAACCACCGTAGTAACGCTTGCCCGGGTAGCCTTCGGCGTACTTGTTGGTCAGTACCGAGCCTTGAGCTTCCATCACCGCTGGGCTGGTGTAGTTTTCCGAAGCGATCAGCTCAATATGCTCTTCCTGGCGCTGAGCTTCTTGCTCCATGGCGGCAAAGAGATCGGCGTCGTACTTGGCAATAGTCAAATCACGGCTGAACATGGCGGTCCTCAAGGATCGGGGGCAGAAAAGGGGAGCATTCTACATCAACCGGTTTTGGAAGGCATATGAAAGGGCGTCATGTCGCGGACGAATGGGTTTCAAGCAAGAGGGGCGTTGCCTGTACTGGCCTCATCGCGGGCAAGCCTTGCTCCCACAGAAGCCCGCGAGAGGCCGACCCAGATAGTACAAGGCTTCAGTCGAGCATGAACAACGCATCATTGCTGAACTGCGCTTCAAACCGGGTGGCCGGCATCGGGCGGCCGAACAGGTAGCCCTGGACTTCGTCGCAGCCGTGTTCGCGCAAAAAGTCCAGTTGCTCGTGGGTCTCGACACCTTCGGCGATGACCGCCAGGTTGAGGCTATGGGCCATGGCGATGATCGCCCGGGCGATCTGCGCATCTTGCTCGCCGGACGGCAGGCCGTCGACGAAGGAGCGGTCGATCTTGAGCACGTCGATGGGGAATTGCTTGAGGTAGTTGAGCGATGAATAGCCGGTGCCGAAGTCATCGACGGCAATGCTCAGGCCCAGGTTTTTCAGCCCGGCCAGGATCTGCATCGCCTCGCTGACTTCGCGCATCAGGATACTTTCCGTCAGTTCCAGCTCCAGGCAGGCTGGGGGCAGGCCGGTGCTGCGCAGGATATTGGCGATGCGCGTGCCCAACTGGCCGTCGGAGAACTGCCGGGCCGAAATGTTGACCGAGACCTTCGGCACCCGGACCTTGGCCAAGTGCCAGGTCCTGAGCTGCCGACAGGCTTCGGTGATGACCCAGTCGCCGACGTCCACCACCAGGCCGAGTTCTTCGAGCACCGGGATGAAGTCCCCTGGCGGCACCAAGCCGCGTCGCGGATGGCGCCAGCGCAGCAGGGCCTCGGCACCGGTCAAGCGCTTGCCATCACCGCTGAACTGCGGCTGGTAATACAGCACGAACTCGTTCTGTTCCAGGGCGTGGCGCAGGTCGCTTTCCAGCTCCAGGCGCTCCAGGGCGCTGGCGTTCATGTCGGCCTGATAGAACTGGAAGTTGTTTTTGCCGCGCTCCTTGGCGTGATACATGGCCGTGTCGGCGTTCTTCATCAACTGGCTCAGCTCGTTGCCGTCCTGGGGGCTCAGGGCGATACCGATACTGGCGGTGACGAAGAATTCCCGGCCCTCGAGCACGAATGGCCGGACCAGGCTGGCGAGGATCTGCTCGGCAACGTTGATGGCCCGGTTCAGCGCCATTTCGCGGTTGGCGCGCGGTTGCAGCAGCAGGGTGAATTCATCGCCACCCATGCGTGCCACGGTGTCGTCGTCGGCGACGCAGCCGAGCAGGCGCGTGGCCATTTCCTTGAGCATCCGGTCGCCGGCGGCATGCCCCAGGGAGTCGTTGATCGGCTTGAAGCGGTCCAGGTCGAGGAACATCAGCACGACCCAGGTCTTCTGCCGGTCGGCCGATTGCAGCGCGGTGTGCAGGCGATCCTGGAACAGCGTGCGGTTGGGCAGGTGAGTCAGGGCGTCGTAATAGGCCAGGCGATGAATGCGCTGCTCGCTGGCCTTGCGCTCGCTGATGTCGCTAAAGAAGCATACATAGCTGGCCAGGTCGCCTTCGTCATCCAGCACGGCCGTGATGCCGACCCAGGCCGGGTAATGTTCGCCATTGCGGCGCTTGAGCCAGACTTCGCCTTCCCAGGTGCTGTACTGTTGCAACTGCTTGAGCACGTAGCGCAAGTGGGCTTCCTGCTGTTCGTCCACGGTCAGCATGTTGGGCAACTGGTCCAGCACTTGCGACACGGCATAACCGCTGACGCGACTGAAGGCTTCGTTGGCCTGGACAATGTAGCCGGCCGGGTCGGTGATCAGGATCGCCGAGGTCGAGTGCTCGAAGACCGTCGCGGCCATGCGCAGGTCTTTTTCGGCGCGACGCTGCTGGCTGATGTCGCGACCGACGCCGAGCACGCCTTCGAACGCGCCGCGTTCATCCCACACCAGTACCAGCCGCAGCTCGATGGGAATCTTGCGCCCGTCGGCACGCAGGCAGTCGAACAGGAACAACTGGGTCTGCATCTGGTTGCGCAGCTCGGCCAGTTGTTCGGGCTTGTCGAGGGCCTTGCTGACCCGGTCCATCAGGTTGTAGATGCCGGTCAGTTGTTGCGGATTGGCGATGATCGATTGCCAGCCGTTCTGGAAGATCCAGTCGGCGGTATAGCCCAGCACGGCTTGCACCGACGGGCTGACGTAGTTGAGCGAAAGCGTGTTGTCGGTGGAGAAAATCACGTCGCTGATGCTTTCGGCGAGCATTCGGTAGCGTTGCTCGCTGTCACGCAGCGATTCGCTGGCCTCGATCTGCTCGGTGACGTCCTTGGCCACGCCGATGATTCGTGTCACCTGGTTGTCCCGGTCTCGGGCCAGGGCCTGTTCGCGGATGTCGAAGCAGCGCCATTTGCCATTGCGATGGCGAAAGCGTAGTTGGCATTGCAACAATTGCGTGTACCCGCCCCGCCGTTGTGCCTGGCGCAGGCTGTGGTAGTGATCGGCATCGTCGCTGTGCAGCAGAATTTCCCAGAAGTATTCGCCCATCTGGTGCAGTTCGGTGCGGTCGTACCCCAGGGTCTGGCCCAGGTGGTGGTTGCTGAAGATCATCCGCTGGCTAATGACGTCCTGCACATAGAGATGATCCGGCACGGTGCGCACCACGTCGGACCAGAACCCCTCGCGTTCGAGCAACGAGAGCTCGATCAGCTTGCGGCTGGTGATGTCGCTGATGCTCAGAATGACCGCGTTATGGTCTTGCTGTTTTTCCGGCAGACGCAGCACCAGCCACAGGTGCTGGTCGCGGCCATGGGCGTCCTGGAGCTTGATTTCCAGTTCCAGTTGCTTGTGTTGATCGAGCAGCGCTTCGAGCAGCGTCGAGCCAACGGGGTTGTTGTCCTGTGCCCCCTTGCCGACCAGCAGTTGCCAGGCCTGATCGCAGGAGTCGACGTTGAGCAGTTTCAACGCCATCTGGTTGACTTCGGTAACGCGGACTTCCTGGCGCAATTGCTCGAGTTGATGGGAGGTTTTTGTCCAGGCGCGCAATTGATCACCAGTGTGCAGGCCGACCCGCTCAAAAAAGGCCTTGAGCCCCGACAGGTCGAGCACGCACAGGGCCACGCCAGTGCCTTCGAAAATATCCTGGTAGCGCCGCCGACCTTCATGCAACTGGCGCTGACGTCGGCGCATGTTCAAGAGCGCAATCACCGGTAACAACGAAAATGCCAGGCCCAGCAGGCATTTGCCGATGAAGGCCGGTAGCAGTTGTTCGATCACCTGGCGACGGTCGAACAGCCCACGCAGTTGCCAGTCGCTGCTGCTCAGGGGCACTGTCAGTACGGTGTTTTTCAGGTCATCCGGGGATAGATGGGTAGGGCTGCTCGAGGGCAGGCTTTCGTCGCGGCTGATGATCTGCTGGTTGAGACGGTTTTCCACCAGCCACAGCGGGCGCAGCCCCATATCGGTCTGCTTGGTCAGGGTGGCGAAAAAGTTCGGGTTCAGTCGCAGGGCCCAGTAGCCACGGCTGCTACCGCTGGCCTGGTGCAACAATAGATGCACGACGGAGCCGTCTTCGGCATTGCTGAAATAATGGGCCTGGGCCCGGCTGCGCCGCACCAGTTCGCCCAGGTAATCGGCGTCGTGGCTGTCGGCGTCGCTGTCACTGAGCACTCGGCCGGAGGGGCTCAGCAGGGCCAGGCTGCGCAATTCGGGGAGCGATTGCTGGAGCTTGCGAACCAGGGCTTGCTGTTCGTCGGCCGTTTGAGGTTGTTCGACGATCGGTAGCAGGTTGAGGGCGATTTGCGCGTTCAGGGCCATGTTCAGGCTGACCTGCGCGGCGAGATCGGCGGTGTAGTCGATGGTGTATTGGCGCTGTTGCTGTTGGGTTTCGTGCAGTTGGTCGAGCAATTGCCAGAACAGCAAGCCGAGCAACAGCAACACCAGCGTGGCCAGCGCACTCTTCAATGTCCCGCGCAGGGGCGAGCCGGGCACGACAGCGGGTGCGCGAGGGGGCAGGGGCGGAGTGACGTTGGACAAGCTGTAATCCTGCAGTTTGCTGGACTGGCGCGACGTGCACTATAAGCCGGACGCCCGAAGGGCGGCTAGCATGCCTTGACTTGTGGCGAAGTGCCAGTCCCTGGCGGCTAGACCTTGACCGACGGTTGAGGTAGCTTTGCCGGTCAAACAAGAGCGTTCCAGCTCCAGATTCCCAGGCTCTATCCACGCGCAGGCATTGATGACCGTCAAGTGCCGGTGCCGCGCATGGCCTGGCTCGTTCTTTTCACTTGTCACTGACGCTAGGTTCACCATGGCTCAATACGTCTTCACCATGCATCGGCTGAGCAAAGTTGTTCCGCCGAAGCGGGAAATCCTGAAAAATATTTCACTGTCCTTCTTCCCCGGCGCCAAGATCGGCGTACTGGGCCTCAACGGTTCGGGTAAATCCACGCTGCTGAAGATCATGGCCGGTGTCGATAACGAATTCGACGGCGAAGCCCGCCCGATGCCGGACCTGAACATCGGCTACCTGCCCCAGGAGCCGCAGCTGGACCCGAGCAAGACCGTCCGTGAAGTGGTCGAGGAAGCGGTCAGCGTGATCAAGGACGCCCAGGCGCGCCTCGATGAAGTCTATGCCGCCTACGCCGATCCGGATGCCGACTTCGACAAGCTGGCCGCCGAACAGGCCAAGCTCGAAGCGATCCTGCAGGCCAGCGACGGCCACAACCTGGACCGCCAGCTGGAAGTCGCCGCCGATGCGCTGCGCCTGCCGGCCTGGGACGCGAAGGTCGAACACCTGTCCGGTGGTGAGAAGCGTCGCGTGGCCCTGTGCCGCCTGCTGCTGTCGGCCCCGGACATGCTGCTGCTCGACGAACCGACCAACCACCTGGACGCCGATTCCGTCGCCTGGCTCGAGCACTTCCTGCACGACTTCCCAGGCACTGTGGTTGCGATCACGCACGACCGTTACTTCCTGGACAACGTCGCCGGCTGGATCCTGGAACTCGACCGCGGCGCAGGCATTCCGTACGAGGGCAACTATTCGGGCTGGCTGGAAGCCAAGTCCGATCGTCTGGCCCAGGAATCCAAGCAGCAGTCGGCCCATGAAAAAGCCATGAAGGAAGAACTGGAATGGGTGCGCAAAGGCGCCAAGGCCCGCCAGTCCAAATCCAAGGCTCGCCTGCAACGCTTCGAGGAAATGCAATCCCAGGAATTCCAGAAGCGCAGCGAAACTAACGAGATCTACATCCCGGCCGGTCCGCGCCTGGGTGACAAGGTCATCGAGTTCAAGAACGTCACCAAGGGTTATGGCGACCGCGTGCTGATCGACAACCTGTCGTTCGCCATGCCTAAAGGCGCCATCGTGGGTGTGATCGGGGGTAACGGCGCGGGTAAATCCACGCTGTTCCGCATGCTGATGGGCAAGGAAACGCCGGATTCGGGCAGCATCGAAATCGGTGAGACCGTGCAACTGGCCTGCGTCGACCAGAGCCGCGAAGACCTGGAAGGCAGCAAGACCGTGTTCCAGCAGATCTCCGACGGTTCCGACCAGATCCGCATCGGCAACTATGAAATCCCGTCGCGCACGTATGTGGGTCGCTTCAACTTCAAGGGCGGCGACCAGCAGAAGTTCGTCAAGGACTTGTCCGGTGGTGAGCGCGGTCGCTTGCACCTGGCGTTGACCTTGAAGGAGGGCGGCAACGTCCTGCTGCTCGATGAACCGTCCAACGACCTCGACGTCGAAACCCTGCGTTCCCTGGAAGAGGCATTGCTGGACTTCCCGGGCGCCGCCATTGTGATCTCCCACGATCGGTGGTTCCTCGACCGCGTGGCGACCCACATCCTGGCATACGAAGACGACTCGCAAGCGGTGTTCTTCGAAGGCAACTACACCGAGTACGAAGCCGATCGCAAGAAACGCCTCGGCGAAGCTGCTGCCCAGCCGCATCGCGTACGGCACAAGAAATTGGCCTGATTCGGTCGGTTGCATAAAAAACGGAGCCTTCGAAAGGCTCCGTTTTTTTATGTAAGCAAATCCATTGTTAGAGCTTAATTGGCAGGGCTACCCGAGCACCGCGAAATCGAGCGAGAGAACGTTGGGGATCGTCGGGTCGATCTCATACAGCAATGCGTAGCCTGCGCCTGTAATTCCCGTCAGCAGACTGACATCGGGCACCCGGTCGCTATCGAGATAAGGCCCTTCGAAAAACTGCCGGGCGACTTCGTCAAGTGCCTCTCTGACTCTGCCCATGCCTTCAGGATTATCTGAATGCCGATACAAGTCATACAGACAGATCAGATTGCCGAAATCACCATGACAAAGGTTATAGCCCTCGCCAAACCCATGCGCCCAGAGATTGTTCTCGCATCGTCGTATATCGTCGAGCACTGTCTGCCGGGTCGCTTCGTTCAGGGCATCCCCCATTGACTCCATGAGCTGTCGCCTGGCGATGAGGATACCTCCGTCACCGTGGCACCATTTGGACGTATGGTCCACCGGCCCGAGGTTTCGCAGGTCCAGCCAGAAACCATCCCGACTCAAGCGGTTTTCACCCTCAAGCACCTGGATGGCCAAGGGCACCAAAGCCGGGTCGCCGGTCACGTCATAGGCTTTGCACAATGCATGGATGACGCCGGAGAGTCCATGGGACAGGCCCGTCAAAATGACGGAGCGATCGCTGCGTCGTAGCAGTTGGCCGTCTTCAATCAGGATTTGATCCTTGATGTAGTCGACCATGCGTCGAATGGCCGGCAGCACATCCTGCTGTGTAGACAACGCATGGATATTGGCCAGCAGCGTCACCGTTCCACAACAACCTCCCAGGAAGTCGAACTCATAATTTTCAGGAGGCACTTCGATCAGTTGGGCCAACAGATCAGCAATTTTTTCATCGTGCCAGGCATCTCCCGTGACCTGGCGACGATTGATGAGCAGATAAATGTAAGCCCCCAGGCCGTGATAAGCACTGACCGTCAAATCGGTTTTGAAAAAGCCGAAGCGTTGTTCCAGTGAGTACAGGACTTGATCCAGGCGCGACAGAAAGACGGGTTGACCACTCACTTTAAACAGGCTCAGGTAAAACAACCCAATCCCGGCGATACCGGAGTAAAGCCCGTGATCCATGGGCGACGGGTATTTTCTGCGCGTCGTGGGATGCGTATGAAAATACAACCAGCTTACGTCCGTTGTTGTTCCCACTACCGCGAGTGCCTCAAGGCGGGAAGTGATGCTCGAGATGGCGTTGAGTCGGTCCGCCTTGAGCGTCTTTTTTACGTCCCCAGGCACCTGCGCGACACGGGATGACGGATGTCCAAGCGGCTCTGGAAACAAACAGATTTCGAGCAATGTGCGTTGTAAAGCCCAGTCTTTTCGGGACAGGTTGGCGATCTTTTGTAGACAGCTTTTTATCGGTGGCTCCACGGTTGCCATCTCTATTGTTTCACCCTGTGCGCTCGTAAAATGGTTGGCGCTCAGAGGCAGGGTGAAACACGGAATGCTGGATCTCTGCAGGTCGGCTATTTCATAGCGGGGAATGCCCATTTTCCGATAGGGTTCTTTCAGGTCTTTCCACAGGGTTGCGAGCAGAAGTTCTCTGTCGAGCATGTTTTGTGTAAAGCGTGGATGACGGATCAACCCGATAAAATCGGCATAGCGCTGAGAATTTTTGAGCAATACGCGGGTGGTCAGTTCACCTGCGGATTGTTCCAGCATCCGCATGATCTTGTATCGATGAAGCATCAATTCCTTATAGGCATATTCAAAACCTTGGAACAGTTCGGTTTTATAGGCTTCCAGTCCCTTGCGCTCACCCTGCAAAAGCGGCAGGTGTTTTTGTATCAGCTGATGCTCGAATGAGGTTTTACGCAAATGATAAAAGCCATCCTCGAAAACCAGCGAATGGCGGGTGGCGATGAATAGCTCTTGCCGACTCAGCCCGCTCTGGTCGTTATTGGGGTGCTGTGAAAAGGGGAGAAAGCCGCTGGAGCATACTGACTGCTGGACCGATTTAAAGCTGTTGGACAATGCACTGTCAGCGGGCAGGTCGCTCAGCAGGTCGCTGGTGGAAGCGGTGAATAAGCACTCAAGGTCAATCATGACCGGACTGCTGCCGCACGCAATAATATTCTCGTAGTGAAAGTCGATGCCGTTCAATGCATGAATGACAGCTATCTGCGCGCCCATTTTCTTATAGAACAGTTCAACGTCCGCTGCGTTGTCGCAGGGCACGTTGTCGATTTTTTCCACCCAGCTACGCCGCTCACGGCTGAGAATCCTTGGTGCGCGGATGGAAAAACAATCCGCTTCTGTCCATTCATGCAGTTGGCCGAGAAGGCGGTTGAAGAAAAGCGCCTCTCGGCTTGCCCTCGGTTTGTAGACCAATGAAATCGCGCAGATTTTAACCTGACAGACCGTTTCACCACGGCCGTGGGGGTCCCCCAGGCCGAGTTCAATAGCGTCGATTTGTCGAGACGGAACAGAAAACTCAGCTTCCAGCGACTCGATATCGGCAGCGAAGTCGAGAATGACCGCATAAAGATAGTTGAGGGTGTCTTCCAGCAGATCAAACAACAACGTCGCCAGCACCGGGTAGGCTTCGAAGAACTTCAGCAGCGGCAATGTGCGCAGCTGTTCATGGAACGTGCTCAAGTCAATGTCATCGCCGCGGGCGATTCGCGTGTTCAAATAATGGACCAGGCTTTGTTCTGACGTGCGGCCAACCCGAGCCAGGACATAGGCTTCCAGGCTTGTAAAAAAAGCGTGCTCGTTAATGTGTGTTGACGCATGGGGATAGCGCCCGTCCGCTTGGAAAGTATCGATGAAATAAAGAAAAAAACGATAGCTAAACCAATAGAAATTATCTTTGTCGCTCGAGCTTGTTGTTGTATGTATATTAATACTGTCAAGCCGAGCAAGCTTTCCCTTCAGGGTGTTCAGGACGGTTTCACCGTCGACAGGCAGGTGCTCGTTGTTGGCGGGGGCATTGATATGAGAAAACAGTTGTTCCCTGCCCACTCCAAAGTGATCCAGCAAGGCCTGATCATCAGTATGTAGACGGTTCAGGTTGTTTTCAAAAAGGGCAACGCAACCTTCGGAAGAAAATCCGTACTTCCCTCGCTGATTCAACTTTAAAGCATTGACAAGCATGCCGTAGCTCCTGACATGGATAGAGCAGGCGCTGCCTGCTCTATATTAACGTTTGTTGCAAGTTTCGATGGTCAGTCAGGCGTTATTAACACCCAAGTGTCGAACACCCAATGTTGGTGCAGGTTCCGAAGGTGTTGCATTCCATCGTCGTTGCCAGGATCTCGCCAGTGTTGGCGGGCGCTTGATAGGCGTTGAACTCGAAATCGAAGTCACCGGACATGTTCAGGATTTTTTCGCTCATAGGTAGTTCCTCATCAGGTTATACAATCTAATACAGTGACCAGCGGTCAATCGGGTGCCGGAAAGCCCCCGAGCTGTAGGATGTAATGAAGTTGTTTAGGGGGATTAGGAGGTATCAAATACCTGCGCTGCAGGTTATTACAGGGTTTAACAAAAAATCGCGGTGCACTCTATGGTGCCGCATTTGATAATGGTCAGCGCCGCTGATTCGATACCGAGGTTGTTCACCTGTTGGTAGGACTTTAGGTCGCTGTCGAAGTCACCAGGCATTGCCAATATTCGTTCGCTCATTATGTGTTTCCCTTTTTTGTTGTGCACGGGTTGAAGTGCGGGAAAACAGTAGCACGCTGTTGGTTTAACACAAATTTGTCGTTATAACTTTATGTTGCGGTTACATGTTGCTGCAGGTGTGTAAGTCAGTGTTCTCTAGTTGCAGTTCGACGGAGCTGGTGCGCGTTCTTGTCACCGCACCGACAAAACTCTGTCGTCCAGGATCACTCAAGGCCGATAGCAATGACTTCAATGATGAGATTCCCGGCTGGCCGCTCCCAAGTCACCTCATCCCCTGGCTTGGCCCCCAGCAACGCCCGCCCCAGCGGCGAGCCCCAGTTGATCAGCCCATTGGCCGCATCGGCCTGGTCTTCCCCGACCAATTGCACCCGCTGCTCATGATCATGCTCATCGACAAAGGTCACCCAGTGTCCGATCCGCACTTGATCGGACGAAGTCGGTGCAACAACCTGGGCGCTTTGCAGGCGCTGCGTGAAATAGCGCAGATCCCGTTCAAGGTCGGCGATCCGTTGCTTGTCCGCCAGCTCCCCTCTTGTCGCCTGCTGGCCATGCAACGCCTGCAACTCGGCGACCCGGGCCTGTAGCTGGGTAAGCCCGGTGGGCGTGACGTAATTGGGTTGCGCACTGACTTGGCGTTCGACCGGCTGGTCGGCCTGGGCTGCGGCGTTGTCTTCGTTGACGAAGGCGCGACTCATGGCATTTGCTCCTCTATTGGAGTTTGATGGTCGCAGGGTTTTAGTTTCGACGGATGTCTGCACGCGACTTACGGCGAACGATAAGCCCGGGCGGCGTCCTGGTCTTTCTGTTGCTGCCAGGCCCGTTCGCGTTCGTCCCAATGGCGCTCGCGATAGGCATTGCGCTCTTCGCTCTCGCGCATGGCCTGGCACTGGCGCAAACCATCGCTCCAGCCCTCGGCATAGCGAGGGTCCTTGAGGTAACGCGGCACGTCTTTCCTGAATTGGCCGGTGATCACCCCGGCCGCTTGCCGGCCACTGCTGCAACCGTCGTCGTAGCCGTCGGCGAACGCCGGTGGATAACCCCGGGCGATCAGGTCTTCGTGGGTGGTTTCACAGCCGCTGACCAGCAACATCACACTCAATATCGTTACCGCGCGCCACATGCCTGTCTCCCTACCGCATTGGCGGCCTTACAAGGAGAGTCTAGAGGTGAAGTTGTTGGCGAGTGGTGAAAAAACGATCAAAAAAGTCTGTTGTTGTAGGCCAATGAGCCTGTCTTCATAGGGCCGCTTTTTCGACGGCATCCGCAATCAACGGCGCAACTTCACGGAGTCCTTCGAGGGTCAGCTTGTTTTGTTTGTACATGTTGTACCAACTCTGGCGCCAGCGAATGACGCGCTCACCGTCGCGCAATTTAAGTCGCTTGAGCGTGTACTCGGCTTTTTCACGGTAAGCCGGAGGAATCGCATCTGTGGTGCGCATTTGAAGTGATGGCAAGATGATTTCGAACCAGTCTTTACCGACCTCATAAGGGTCAAGCACCGTGTCATCAGCCGTCTTCTTGCTCGAATTCAGAGTGCTGGAGGCGAAGCGGTAATTGTTCCACTCATAGGTCAGTCCCGGATGATTTTTGTAACTGAGGTAGTGGTCGACCGTTCCGCCAGTAGGGTCAAGCATGGCCGCATAGGCACATAGGTTGGCGTAATGATCGGCCAGTGCTTGCGAGCATTTGTTCCAGAGCGGTGAGGGACGAGGAGCGCCCGGATTATCCTTGAGCCATTGTGTTCCGGGTGTCCTGACATTTTTATCAAAATCGACGGGTTCCTTTGGTCGGGTCACCGGGATCATTGATTACCCTCGCCATTGAACTTCAGGAGGCCGCTCTCGATCAGCCAGCGTGGCCAGAACTCATCGTGGGCAGGAAGCAGTTTTTGTAGCGCCCTGTGGATGGACGCACGGGTCTTGAGTCCTTCAGGTAGTTGCTTCTCGCCACGCATGAACGCTTCGGCCGCCTCGATGGCTTTTTCTGCCTCCAGGGAGCGCGCCTGTTCCAGTCCAAACGTGTCAGAGACCAACCAACTGCTGGCGTCACCCTGGGCCGCCCAGTGGCCTTGTGTCAGCGTGACTTTATGGTCCTGGATCGACAATTGAATCTGATCGTCCTGCTCTTCATCGAATACCGGCTCAAGGGAGGCGGCGACAAGCGGCGAGTGCGTAGCAACCAGGAGTTGGGGGGGCGCGGCGCCGTGGCTCCCGCGCAAGGTCTTGATAGCTTGCAAGAGGCTGGGCATCAGCGTGCGTTGCCACCTTGGATGTAAATGAGTCTCGGGCTCGTCGAACAGGATGACAAACCGACGCTCGGGTTTTTTGTCGAGCAGCTCGGCAGCTGCCTGGTGTTCATACCAGGCCCACACAAGAAAGTAAGCCAGGCCCAATATTCGTCTTACGCCTGCCGAGGCCAGCGTGACAGGCACGTTCTGATTGCCGATGGTGAGTGTCGGTCGTTCTCGACCCTCACCCAGGTAGACGCGTCTGGGCGCTCCGACGCATAGCGGTTCAGTGGCGGGGGAGAGGTCGCGCAAGGCGTTTTCCAGCGCTTTGAATTGGGGTTTGCGGCCGTTTTGCCAGTTGACCCAGTCACGCTCCAACCCTTCACAGACTCTTTGCCCGTTGACATCGAGGCCATCCCACACAGCGTCGGCGGAGAAGTGATACGCGGCGGGCCGATCCTTATCGGAGCGCCAGTAATTGCGGGCCGGATCCCATACGGAAAAGCCGCCGTCGATGCGTACGTAAACCACGATGCCGGGCATGGTGGGACGGCTTTGTTTCAAGGGCCAGGAGCTGTCTTCGCGTTTATAGGTCGATACGACAGGCTGAGCGACGCCGGATTTACCTTTTACAACGTATTCAATTGACGACTTGCCGGGGTTTACGGGAAGCGCTGGCGTATTGGCCCAAGTGCGCGTCAACGCCCACCAGGCCAAGTCCAGCAAAAAGCTTTTCCCCAGGCCATTGTCGCCCGTAATCAGATTGATTCGTGGCGCCCAGTTAACTTCGAGCTCAGGAGCAGGCCCCACGTTTTTCATGTGCAGATAATCAAGCATCGCAGCATTCAATTCCGACTAAAGGTTTATCCAAGCCAATCTACTTGATTTTGGCTGACTTCGAAATGAGCCCGGACCCTCGCCTGATTCGACTTGAGGTGGTGCTTCGTTTCCCCGTTCTCTCGCTCAGATTCAATAGTGGTACCACTTCACCTCGAGCATCACCTCGTTCTCCGGCGAGGCCAATTGGCTGAACTCCCGCTGGGCACTCAGGCGCAGGCCCAGGTTGCGGGACAATTCCCATTGCTGATTGAGGCTCAGGCTGCGACGCACTTCGCCGTTGACGAAATAATCACCCTTGGCTTCCAGGCTCAGGTTGCCCAGTGGGTTTTTCCACAGCACACCGCTATTGAAGCCGGCGGCCGGGGCGATGAATTGGGCGAAGTCGTTGTTGTGCTCGACCCGCACCGTGCCCAGGGCAAAGCCCAGCAGCTCTTCCCCCAGCGCCCAGGTGCCGCCGGCGCCGCCGTTGATGTGGCTGACCAGGGTTTCATCGTCGTGCTTGCCTGGCACCCGCTCCAGGCCGCCGGTGACCTGCCAGGACAGCGGTTGCAGCAGCTCGTTGCGTGGGGTCAGGGAGCGAATGGTCGCCAGGTCCAGTTGTTGCACCTGCCAGTCATTGCCTTCGTACTGGCGCAGTTTCAATTGCAGGATTTCGATCTGTGCCCCCAACGGGAAACTTTCGGCGTTGTCGTTGAGGTCGTGATAGGCCATGCGCAAGCCATACTCGCCGAACGCCCGACCGCCCCGCGTGCCGAGGCCGACCTGCCAGGTGCGCGATGGGTGACCGTCCTCGGGCAGGCCTGGTTGCGGGATATCGAGTTCCGGCGCGGGGTTCTGGTTGATCGCCCGCAACAGTTCGAAACTACGCTGGGCGCGTTGTGGATCGCGTTCCTGGCCGTTGGCGCGATAGCGCTCCAGGCGATAGGCCGCATCGATGATCAGCGCCTGGCGTTCGCGCGGCAACACCTTGAAACCGGGGGCTTGCAGTTGCTGCTGGTCGGCGCTGACGTTCAGTACCCATTGCTGTTCGTCATCGCTGAGCGGTTCGGCGCGGCTGAGCAGTTCCCGTTCACGGGACGGTCGATACTGGATGCTTTCCACCAGGCCAGCTGCTTTTACTGCCTTGACGGTGTCGGTGGGAATTGCCGTCAGCGGGAATTGTTCGGTCAGGCGCAGACTGGGCCGGGCCACTTGCAGCAATTCGAGCAGGCGATAAGAACAATTTTCGTCGAAGAAAAAATAGTCGAACTGAATCTGCTTGAGTTCCCAGACGTGCTCGACCATGCGTTCTGTTTCCGCCTGGCTCAGGTTCAGGCGGTATTCCCACAGGTCGCGGTTCTCCAGGCTACGATACTCGGAGAGTTTTTCCTGGTACGGCACCAGCGCGAACAGGCCAGGATAGCCGCCCATCAGGCCCTTCCAGGCATAGAGAATGCTGTTGTCCGAGCCTTCGATGTAGGCGCCGAAATTGATCGCATAGCTGAGCAGGGCGGTCTTGTCGCTTTGTACATCGGCCTGGTCGATGCGTAGCAGGGTGTGGCCGAACATCGAGGACGGGCTGTTCAGGTACGCAGCGGGGAAAATCAACACCGCGCTGTGGGGCGAGACGTCCTTGAACCACTGAGTGAACTCGTTGCAGTTGACGGTCGGCAGGTCCGTCAGGTTGAGCTGGGCCTTGAGCCAGCGCGTTCGCGCCGGGTACACGCACTGGGCATGCTGCTGGCCGGCGCTGGCCGGGCCGTACAGGGCTTTTAGCGTGGCGGTCAGTTCACGGTCGGGATGTTCGTTGCCATCGGGCGCGAGGAAAAACTTCTTGTCGTTGATATAGCTACGCCAACCGCCGAGCTTGGCGGTTTCGTAGTGGCCCAGGGAAATCCAGAAGCGGTCATTGGCCAGTTGCTGCAAACGTTGAGGGTCGACATGAGGCGCGGCGGACAGCGGGGCGCACACACAGAGCGCCAGCCAGGCAAGACGTTTGAGCATAGTCGGCTACTTGGAAAGGCGAAAAATAAAGACCGAAGGGGCCCCAAAAAGAAAACCCGCTCCCCGAGAGGAGCGAGTGGTGTCGAGCTTAAGCTTGAGTGGCGTATTTGGCCAGGCGAGGATCGCTTTTCAGCACGGCCAGAGTGTTGGTATGCACGTCTTCGGCGGTCACGTCAGCTTTGCTGAAGATCTGTTGGAAGTGCTCGTGGGTGACGGCAGAGAAATGTGCGCGGTCTTCCGGCGCTACGCCCAGTACCACGGCATAGGTGGTCAGCGCTTCGCCTTGACCTTTGGCCATGTCCTCGGACAGCTCGTTCATCATGCCATTCATGGCCAGCCAGGACTTGCCACCATAGGTCAGTGCCGCATTGGTCGAGCAACCGTTGGTGCCGGATGTCATGCCGAAGGTAGCGTTACCGGAAGTGCCGTTGGTGGTGGATGCGAGGAAGTGTGCCGGAGTGCCACGCTGACCTTCGAACAGCATGTTGCCCCAGCCGCAATCCGGACCGCCTGGCGCCTGAGCCATGGCGTTGATGGATACAGCGGTGAAGAGAGTACCGAGAAGAATCCGTTTCATAGCTATGTTCTCTTTATGTGCATACCGATGGACAGGGTTTGGCCCTACAGCAGCCAGTGGGCCGGTTATTGTTCCAGCCGCGCAGTTTGGAGTTTAGGCACGATCCTGGGGTTCCGTGGCATTTTGCAAAAACATTACGGGGGATCACCTGCCTACCGGGCCCCGCCCGAGGTTTTCCCGTTGACTATGCTTTGGGCTGAGGCGCTCCTTGCCAGTCAGGTACAGGCGGCGCCAGAATGCCGCTATCTGCCCCGCCTGATGTAAGGAAGCCCGATGCCTGATCCTGTTGCTGCCAGCTTGCGTCTAGCGCCCGAAGCGCTGACCCGTCCGTTTTCCGCTGAACAGTTCAGCTTCTCTACCACCAATGATCTGGAGCCCTTCCGCGGTGTGCTTGGCCAGGAACGTGCGGTCGAAGCCTTGCAGTTCGGCGTGGCCATGCCGCGCCCCGGTTACAACGTATTCGTCATGGGCGAGCCCGGCACTGGCCGGTTTTCGTTTGTCAAACGCTACCTCAAGGCCGAAGGCAAGCGCCTGCAGACCCCGGCGGACTGGGTCTACGTCAACAATTTCGATGAGCCCCGCGAACCCCGTGCCCTGGAACTGCCGTCGGGCACGGCCGGTGCTTTCATCGCCGACATCAACGGCCTGATCGACAACCTGCTGGCGACTTTCCCGGCGGTGTTCGAGCACCCGTCCTACCAGCAGAAGAAAAGCGCCATTGACCGCGCCTTCAACCAGCGCTACGACCGGGCCCTGGATGTGATCGAACGCCTGGCGCTGGAGAAGGATGTCGCGCTGTACCGTGACAGCAGCAACATCGCCTTCACGCCAATGAGCGAAGGCAAGGCCCTGGATGAAGCGGAATTCGCCCAGTTGCCGGAAGCCGAGCGCGAGCGTTTCCATGAGGACATCTCGGGCCTGGAAGAGCGCTTGAACGAAGAACTCGCCAGCTTGCCGCAATGGAAGCGCGAGTCCAGCAACCAATTGCGCCACCTCAACGAAGAAACCATCACCCTGGCCCTGCAACCGTTGCTGGCACCGCTGTCGGAAACGTACGCGGAGAACGCTGCGGTCTGCGGCTACTTGCAGGCCATGCAGGTCTATCTGCTCAAGACCGTGGTCGAGCAATTGGTGGACGACAGCAAGACCGACGCCATCGCCCGCAAACTGCTGGAGGAGCAGTACGCGCCGAGCCTGGTGGTCGGGCATCCGTTCAGCGGTGGTGCGCCAGTGGTGTTCGAGCCGCACCCGACCTACGACAACCTGTTCGGTCGGATCGAATACAGCACCGACCAGGGTGCGCTCTACACCACGTACCGGCAGTTGCGCCCGGGCGCCTTGCACCGGGCCAACGGCGGTTTCCTGATTCTGGAAGCGGAAAAAATGCTCAGCGAACCGTTTGTGTGGGATGCGCTCAAGCGCGCCCTGCAATCGCGCAAGCTGAAGATGGAGTCGCCGCTGGGTGAGCTGGGCCGGCTGGCCACGGTGACCCTGACGCCACAGCACATCCCGTTGCAGGTCAAGGTCGTGATCATTGGCGCTCGCCAGCTCTACTACGCCTTGCAGGACCTGGACCCGGACTTCCAGGAAATGTTTCGCGTGCTGGTGGATTTCGACGAAGACATCCCGATGGGCGACGAGAGCCTGGAGCAGTTTGCCCAGTTGCTCAAGACCCGCACTTCGGAAGAGGGCATGGCGCCGCTGACTGCCGATGCGGTGGCGCGCCTGGCGACCTACAGTGCGCGCCTGGCCGAACACCAGGGACGCTTGTCGGCGCGCATCGGGGACCTGTTCCAACTGGTCAGCGAGGCGGATTTCATTCGCCAACTGGCCGGTGACGAGATGACTGACGCCGGCCACATCGAACGTGCCCTCAAGGCCAAGGCCACCCGCACCGGGCGCGTCTCGGCACGGATCCTCGACGACATGCTGGCCGGGATCATCCTGATCGACACCGCTGGCGCGGCTGTGGGCAAATGCAACGGGCTGACAGTGCTTGAGGTCGGCGACTCTGCGTTTGGTGTGCCGGCGCGGATTTCCGCCACGGTGTACCCGGGCGGCAGCGGCATTGTCGACATCGAGCGGGAGGTCAACCTTGGCCAGCCGATCCACTCCAAGGGTGTGATGATCCTTACCGGTTACCTGGGTAGCCGTTATGCCCAGGAATTCCCGCTGGCGATCTCGGCCAGCATCGCACTGGAGCAGTCTTACGGTTACGTGGACGGCGACAGCGCGTCCCTGGGCGAGGCTTGCACGCTGATTTCAGCTTTGTCGAAGACGCCGCTGAAGCAGTGCTTCGCCATCACCGGTTCGATCAACCAGTTCGGCGAAGTGCAGGCGGTGGGCGGGGTCAATGAAAAGATCGAAGGCTTCTTCCGCCTCTGCGAAGCCCGCGGGTTGACCGGTGAGCAGGGGGCGATCATTCCCCAGGCCAACGTCGCGACCCTGATGCTCGATGAGAAAGTACTGGCCGCCGTGCGCGCCGGGCAATTCCACGTTTATGCCGTGCGTCAGGCCGACGAAGCCCTGAGCCTGTTGGTGGGCGAGCCTGCTGGCGAGCCGGATGAAAACGGTGAATTCCCGGAGGGCAGCGTCAACGCCCGCGTGGTGGAACGGCTGCGGGTGATCGCGGAGATGATCAGCGAAGACGACATCAAGGAAGCGGAAAAGGAACTGGCACAGCAGGCATTGACGGAGGCCAAGCCGGCTTGAGGCTTTCCTGACCGCAGCAAGACCCCCTGTGGGAGCGAGCGTGTGGGAGAACAGCCTGTGGGAGCAAAGCTTGCTCGCGATAGCGTTTGTCCAGTCAACAGAAGTGTTGCATGTGACCACCCCATCGCGAGCAAGCTTTGCTCCCACAAGCGCTCGCTCTGTTTGGTGGATTCCCTCTAAAACGCCACCACTTTGGCGTCAATATTCACACTGTGACCGCTCGGCGCATTCTGGTCTCGAAAGTCCTTGCGACCAGAACTTTTCTTCTATCCTCAGCTCAAGGATAACGAGAGTCATCGATCGGATCGAAACAGCCTCCTCCTGGGGCTGAATACCGGATCTACCGAGGGGCGCCGCCATGTCGCGCAACCTTTGCCTCACTCGTCAATGCCTGGGCCTTGTCACCCGTATCGAATGCGCCATTCGCCCCCTGGCGGGGGATACCGGGATGTGGACCTTGCTCTTCGCCGCCGGAATGGCTGGCGAACAACCCTCCGCCATCAAGGCCCAAGGGCCATTCCCCGGCCCGACTGCCGCCGAATCCATCCTCGACACCATTGTGCAGAACCTGACATTGCACGGCTACGAGCTGGCCGACGACC
Source organism: Pseudomonas sp. RL_105y_Pfl2_101 (assembly GCF_963970585.1). NCBI lineage: Bacteria > Pseudomonadati > Pseudomonadota > Gammaproteobacteria > Pseudomonadales > Pseudomonadaceae > Pseudomonas > Pseudomonas sp. RL_105y_Pfl2_101. The sequence goes on along the minus strand of NZ_CAXAPG010000016.1, from coordinate 92,605 downwards.
CGCAGATATGGTCCCTGCACATGCAAGCCCAGCTGCGTGAAATCAATGGAGGCCGTTGTCGCAACGTCGGTGGCTTCGAGTTTCGTCCGCTGCATTAAAGGCCAGCACTGCACGGGCACCGGCAGTAAAATTTTGACACAAGGGCAGGGATCAGGGAGGGTCCCGACGTTTGTGGGGCCGATCGTGGCTGATATACTCGCCGCGATTTTTCAGCCCAGGTGTGAGATTCAATGGAACGCTTTATCGAAAACGCAATGTACACCTCCCGTTGGCTGCTAGCGCCGATCTACTTCGGGCTGTCCCTGGGCTTGCTAGCCTTGGCGCTGAAATTCTTCCAGGAGGTCTTTCACGTCATCCCCAACGTGTTTTCCATGGCTGAGTCCGACCTGATCCTGGTGCTGCTGTCGCTGATCGACATGGCACTGGTGGGTGGCCTACTGGTGATGGTGATGATTTCCGGCTACGAGAACTTCGTCTCGCAACTGGACATCGCCGAGGACAAGGAAAAGCTCAACTGGCTGGGCACCATGGACTCTTCATCGCTGAAGATGAAAGTCGCCGCCTCGATCGTGGCTATTTCCTCCATCCACCTGCTGCGCATTTTCATGGACGCCAAGAACGTCGATCCCGAGCACCTGATGTGGTACGTGATCATCCACATGACTTTCGTGGTCTCGGCATTTGCCATGGGGTACCTGGACAAACTGACCAAGCACTGAGGCCCGTTCACCGCGCTGGCGCAACGCCCGCCTGGCAAATTGCAGGCGGGCGTTGTCGTTTCTGGCAGGTCGCTTTGACGCCGGGGGGGCTCGTCACCAGCAGTGGCATCTGTGCTAGTCTGCTCGCCCTTTTGGTTCCGGGCGCTCCGGGAGACGCCGTGGCACACGGCAACTCTCGAGCCGTCCGCACAGCGGAGCAGCATCATGTCCGAAGTTAACCTGTCCACCGACGAAACCCGCGTCAGCTACGGCATTGGCCGTCAGTTGGGCGACCAACTGCGCGACAACCCGCCACCGGGCGTGAGCCTGGATGCGATCCTGGCCGGCCTGACCGACGCGTTCGCCGGCAAGCCAAGCCGCGTGGGCCAGGACGAGATGTCCGCCAGCTTCAAGGTCATTCGTGAAATCATGCAAGCCGAAGCCGCAGCGAAGGCTGAAGCCGCCGCTGGCGAAGGCCGTGCGTTCCTGGCCGAAAACGCCAAGCGTGAAGGCATCACCACTCTGGCTTCCGGCCTGCAATTCGAAGTGCTGACCCAGGGTGAAGGCGCCAAGCCGACCCGTGAAGACCAGGTGCGTACCCATTACCACGGCACCCTGATCGACGGCACTGTGTTCGACAGTTCCTACGATCGTGGCCAGCCAGCCGAATTCCCGGTAGGCGGCGTGATCCCAGGCTGGACCGAAGCACTGCAACTGATGAATGCTGGCAGCAAATGGCGCCTGTACGTGCCAAGCGAACTGGCTTACGGCGCTCAAGGCGTTGGCAGCATTCCACCACACAGCGTGCTGGTGTTTGATGTCGAGCTGTTGGACGTACTGTAAGGCCCTGTCCGGTTTTACCGCCGGATAAAAACTGTGGGAGCGAGCTTGCTCGCGATGGCGGTGTGTCAGTAACGAAAATGTCGACTGACCGACCGCCATCGCGAGCAAGCTCGCTCCCACAGGTTCTTTGTGCTCATCCGTGGAACCTGCCGCTGAAATCACCCGTGGGGCGCAACGCCCGGGCGTAGCAGAACAGGAACAGGTTGCGCACCAGTTCCTTGAGCACCATCGGCTCACTGGAGTTGAGACTGTTGAGGTCCAGATCCCCCTGGTCCTGCAGCTCGTTCAAGGCTTCTTCTTCAAGCACCGCACAGACTTCCCCGGTTTCCCGATGCAGGATCCTGAGGTAGGGGTGTGGGCGGTCCAGCCAGGCATCGATCAAATAAGTCATGGTTCTCATCTCCTTGATGGGGTTCGATGAGAATAATTCTTATTCGCTAAATAGCAAGTCTCTATTGGCGTTGCGATTGTTTTTCTGACGATGGGTTATGGCGGCTCAGAACGGCTGGCGCTTGGATAGCGCCCGAGAAATGGGGTCGAAGCGGAGAGGGCGAAGTTCCATCCCACATGTGGGGTGTGGGATGGAATACAGCAGGATCAGACTTTTCTGACGAACTCGGATTTGAGTTTCATCGGGCCGATGCCGTCGATCTTGCAGTCGATGTCATGGTCGCCATCGCACAGGCGGATGTTCTTGACCTTGGTGCCGACCTTGACCACCAGCGACGTGCCCTTGACCTTGAGGTCCTTGATCACGGTGATGGTATCGCCGTCCTGCAGGACGTTGCCGACCGAATCTTTCTTCATCACGGTATCGTCGGACACTGTTTCAGCTTCGCCGCTGGCGGACCATTCGTGGGCACACTCCGGGCAGACCAGTTGAGTACCGTCTTCGTAGGTGTATTCGGAATTGCATTTCGGGCAGGGAGGCAACGTGCTCACTAAGGTTCCTTGGGTATCAGGAGGGCAAAAGGGCGCACATTATATAGGGTTTTGTTGCAGAGGAGGGGCGGTGCTGCGTTCGAAGCCCTGTGGCGAGGGGACTTGTGGGAGCAAGGCTGCCCGCGATACAGGCGACTCGGTGTCTGAAGGACCGCATCGTCGCCATCGCGGGCAAGCCTTGCGCCCACGAAAAGCCCCTTGTGGATCAGTGGGTACGCGCCACCGCAAACTCGCTCAGTTCCACCAGCGCATCGCGGTATTCGCTGGCCGGCAGGGCGTCGAGGCATTTGATCGCGCGGGCAATGTAGTCCCGGGCCAGTTTGGCGGTGTAGTCCAGCGAGCCGGACGCTTCAACTGCGACACGGATGCTTTCCAGGTCTTCGATCCCGCCTTTCTGGATCGCCTGGCGGACCAGAGCGGCCTGTTCTGGTGTGCCTTCGCGCATGGTGTAGATCAGCGGTAGGGTCGGCTTGCCTTCGGCCAGGTCGTCACCGACGTTCTTGCCCAGGGTCTCGGCATCGCCCTTGTAGTCGAGCAGGTCGTCCACCAACTGGAAGGCCACGCCCAAGTGGTCGCCGAAGGTGCGCAGTGCTTCGCTCTGCTCGGCGCTGGCACCGGCCAGGGCGGCGGCGCTGTGGGTCGAGGCTTCGAAGAGCATCGCGGTCTTGCCGCGGATGACTTCCATGTAGGTTTCTTCCGTGGTGCTGGCATCGCGCACCTTGGACAATTGCAGCACTTCGCCTTCGGCGATGATGCGTGTGGCCTGGGACAGGATTTTCATCACCGGCATCGAGCCCAGTTCGACCATCATTTCGAACGAGCGCGAATACAGGAAGTCGCCCACCAGCACGCTGGGAGCATTGCCCCACATGGCGTTGGCGGTCGAACGGCCGCGCCGCATGCCGGACATGTCGACCACGTCATCGTGCAGCAGGGTCGCGGTGTGCAGGAATTCGATGGTGGCGGCCAGCAGGCGCATGTCGTCGCCTTCGCGACCCAGGGCCTTGCCGCACAACAACACCAATAAAGGCCGCAGGCGTTTACCGCCGGCCGATGTGATGTAGTCGCCGATTTTCGATACCAGCGGCACTCGGGAAGTCAGCTGCTTCTTGATGATGCCGTCGACGGCGCTAAAATCGTCCGCCACCGTGCGGTAGAAAGCTTGGGGTTGCATCAGCGACAGGTGCTCCAGAAGGGTTGCGCGGCATGCTAGGACCCCCACCCAGGCCTGTCAAGGCGCGATGGACGGCTACTTGCAAGGCTGTTGCGCCTTGCGTACAATCGCGCACCCTGAACTTCCTGGGCAGCACCTGCCTTACGCAATTGCATTAGGGCCTTCCAGCCCATGCAGCCATGCCAGCCAATACCTCTTCTTATAAAGCGCTGGGTGAGCAGGATTATCGGAGAAATACCATGTCGTACGCAGTAATTGTTACTGGTGGCAAGCAATACAAGGTCGCCCCAGGTGAATACCTGAAGATCGAAAAACTGGAAATCGCTACCGGCGAATCCGTGACTTTTGATCGCGTTCTGTTGGTCGCCAATGGCGATGACGTGAATATCGGCGCTCCAGTCGTTGCTGGCGCTACCGTTGTGGCTGAAGTGATCTCCCAGGGTCGTCACGATAAAGTCCGCATCATCAAGTTCCGTCGCCGTAAGCACCACATGAAGCGTATGGGCCACCGCCAGTGGTACACCGAGATCAAAATCACCGGTATTCAGGCTTAATTTCAGCCTAATTCCTCACTAGGAGAATTGAACTCATGGCACACAAAAAAGCTGGTGGTAGTACCCGTAACGGTCGCGACTCAGAAGCCAAACGCCTTGGCGTGAAGATGTATGGTGGCCAGAAAATCATTCCGGGCAACATCATCGTGCGTCAGCGCGGCACCCAATTCCACGCCGGTTACGGTGTTGGCATGGGTAAAGATCACACCCTCTTCGCGAAAATCGAAGGCGTGATCAAGTTTGAAGTAAAGGGCGCGTTCAACCGCCGTTACGTGAGCGTTGTCGCAGCTTAATTGCGAGATCGCTGGAAAAGCCCTGTCTTGCGACGGGGCTTTTTCGTTTGTGGGGTGAGTCTCTTGCAAAACTGTTTGTATGGGCTGTCGGCGCTGCGGTTGGGGCGTGTTATCAGGTCGCTGCGCTCATTTTTGCAAGAGTCTTATGTCTTGTTTTTTTGGCTCGTCCGTATGGCGAGAGGCGTGTGTCATGAAGTTTGTTGATGAAGTATCGATTCGAGTAAAGGCTGGCGACGGCGGCAATGGTTGCATGAGTTTCCGTCGGGAAAAATTCATTGAAAACGGTGGTCCTAACGGTGGTGACGGAGGTGACGGCGGCTCGATCTACATGCTCGCCGACGAAAACCTCAACACCCTGGTTGACTATCGTTACACCCGGCACTTCGATGCTGAGCGTGGCTCCAACGGCGGCAGCACCGACTGCACCGGCAAGAAGGGCGAAGACCTGGTCCTGCGCGTGCCGGTCGGCACCACGGTGATCGATTCCGCGACCCAGGAAGTGATTGGCGATCTGACCAAGGCAGGCCAGCGTTTGCTGGTCGTCCATGGCGGCTGGCACGGCCTGGGCAATACCCGCTTCAAATCCAGTACCAACCGTGCGCCACGCCAGACCACGCCGGGCAAGCCGGGCGAGCAGCGTGACCTGAAACTGGAAATGAAAGTGTTGGCCGACGTGGGTCTGCTGGGTCTGCCGAACGCCGGTAAAAGTACCTTCATTCGCTCGGTGTCGGCGGCCAAGCCGAAAGTGGCCGATTACCCGTTCACCACTCTGGTGCCGAACCTGGGCGTGGTCAGCGTCGATCGCTGGAAGAGTTTCGTGGTCGCGGACATCCCGGGGTTGATCGAAGGCGCTTCCGAGGGCGCGGGCCTGGGGATTCGTTTCCTCAAGCATTTGTCCCGTACCCGTCTGTTGCTGCACCTCGTGGACATGGCGCCGTTGGATGAGACCAATGCCGCCGATGCTGCCGAGGTCATCGTCAACGAACTGACCAAGTTCAGCCCGGCCCTGGCCGAGCGCGACCGTTGGTTGGTGTTGAACAAGTGCGACCAGATCCTTGAAGAAGAGCATGAGGCGCGGGTCAAGGAAATCGTTGATCGCTTAGAGTGGGAAGGTCCGGTCTACGTGATCTCGGCCATCGCCAAAGAGGGCACCGAGCGCCTGTGCCACGACATCATGCGTTACCTGGAAGATCGCGCTGACCGCCTGGCCAACGATCCGGCCTACAAGGAAGAGCTGGCCGAACTCGATCAGCGCATCGAAGATGAGGCTCGTGCCCAGTTGCAGGCGCTGGACGACCAGCGTGCCCTGCGTCGCAGTGGCGTCAAGTCGGTCCATGACATTGGTGACGACGATTGGGACGAAGAAGATGTGGATGACGAAGACGGTCCGGAAATCATCTACGTTCGTGACTGATCTTGTGCTGATGCCGCCCAGTTGGGGCTAAGGCCCATGTGGGCGAACCTGTGGGAGCAAAGCTTGCTCGCGATAGCGATTTTACGGCCGGCAAAGATGTTGGGTGTGATGACGTCATTGCGAGAAGGTTTTGCTCCCGCAGGCTCATCCCTCCAAGGATTCTCGGGGGCAGGTTCAAGTGTTTCGGTGCGGTGTTATCATCGCAACCAGCCGGTTTCCAAGGCGCCGCTCATTCGAGCGGCGTTTTGGTGTCTGTAAGACGCAAATACGAATAATCCTATGGGCGGCGCTGGGTCGCGCCGTTCGCTGGCAAAGGTTGAAGATGATGCGGAGCAAGGTGACGGGGGCGCGGCGCTGGGTCGTGAAGATCGGCAGCGCACTGCTGACAGCGGATGGCAAGGGCTTGGATCGTCAGGCGATGACGGTGTGGGTCGAGCAGATGGTGGCCTTGCATGAGGCTGGCGTCGAGCTGGTATTGGTCTCTTCGGGGGCTGTGGCAGCCGGTATGAGTCGTTTGGGCTGGGCGTCGCGACCCAGCGCGATGCATGAGCTGCAGGCTGCCGCCGCCATTGGCCAGATGGGCTTGGTGCAGGCTTGGGAATCAAGTTTCGCCGAGCACGGTCGCCATACGGCGCAGATCCTGCTGACCCACGACGACCTGTCCGACCGCAAGCGCTACCTCAATGCCCGCAGTACCTTGCGGGCGCTGGTGGAGCTGAAAGTCATCCCGGTGATCAACGAGAACGACACGGTGGTTACCGACGAGATCCGTTTCGGCGATAACGACACCCTGGCCGCGCTGGTGGCGAACCTGGTGGAAGCGGACCTGCTGGTGATTCTCACGGATCGCGACGGCATGTTCGACGCCGATCCGCGCAACAATCCCGATGCCAAACTGATCTACGAAGCCCGTGCCGACGATCCGGCGCTGGACGCGGTGGCGGGCAGCACTGGTGGTGCGCTGGGCCGTGGCGGCATGCAGACCAAGCTGCGCGCTGCGCGTCTGGCGGCGCGGTCCGGGGCTCACACCATCATTGTTGGTGGACGCTTGGAGCGGGTGCTGGATCGTCTGAAAGCCGGCGAGCGCATCGGCACCTTACTCTCCCCGGAGCGCGGCATGTTGGCGGCACGCAAGCAGTGGCTGGCTGGGCATCTGCAGACCCGTGGCACCTTGGTGCTGGACGCTGGCGCGGTGTCGGCTCTGTCCCAGGGCAACAAAAGCCTGTTGCCGGTCGGTGTGAAGCTGGTCCAGGGCAGTTTCCGTCGGGGCGAAATGGTGGTGTGTGTGGCCCCGGACGGTCGCGAGATCGCTCGGGGCCTGGCCAACTACAGCGCGCTGGAAGCGCAGAAAATCATCGGTCAGTCGTCTGATGCGATTGTCGGTCTGTTGGGTTACATGGCGGAGCCCGAGCTGGTTCACCGTGACAACTTGATCCTCGTCTAAGGAAAAATCATGAGTTTGGCAAAAGGGTTGATCGGCTTGCTGTTGGCAGTACCGCTGCTGGCTTCGGCCGAAGAAATTGGTCGGGTGTCGACGGTGTTCAAGTTTGTCGGGCCGAACGATCGGATCGTGGTCGAGGCGTTCGACGATCCCAAGGTGGACGGCGTGACCTGTTACCTGTCGCGGGCCAAGACCGGCGGCGTGAAAGGCGGTCTGGGCCTGGCCGAGGATCGCGCCGAGGCGTCCATCGCCTGCCGTCAGGTGGGGCCTATCAGCTTCAAGGGTGAGCTCAAGGATGGCGAAGAGGTATTCCGCGAGCGCACTTCGCTGGTGTTCAAAACCATGCAAGTGGTGCGATTCCTCGACAAGAAGCGCAATACGCTGGTGTACCTGGTCTACAGTGATCGCGTGATCGAGGGCAGCCCGCAGAACGCGGTGACGGCTATTCCGATCTTGCCTTGGCGTTAAGTCGCGAATAGCGGGCGAGCCGATCGGCTCGCTTTTTTTTTCATGGATTTGTTGTGCTTTTGGCGCGAAGGGATTCGTGTGCGTGTGTTTTTGTTGTTGTTTGCATTGGGGTGTTCGGTTTTTGTCGGGGCTTCGGCGTTGGCGGCGTTCCGGCTTCGGTGGGGTAGTCGCCAGAGGGTCCTTGGCGCGACACCTGCAAAAAAGACTTTCCAGTGGTGCGAAGGGCGCTGGTTCGCGCTGACTTATGAGTGCGTGCCGCCTCGGGGCGAGGGAAATTGTAACGGGTGTCCAGATTGGTGACCGGTTCAGTCCTTCGCCCAAGCCGGTGGTTTTCAGTTTTGGGGGGTAGTGCGGGGCGTTAGTGCAGGTGTCTGTTTTCACTGGCGCCATCGCGAGCGGGCTCGCTCCCACAAGGGGCCTGTGGTGAGCAGTGGATATACAGCGTCCGAGAACCAATGTAGGGGTGAGCCTGTGCGCTCAGTATTGGGACAAGCGGATCCATCGCTCCCGCAAGGAGGGGTATTAAACCGCAGGCAATAAAAAACCGACCCTGAGGTCGGTTTTTTAATGAGCGTGTCGCTTAGGCAGCAGCGGCAACGTTCAGGGCCTTTACGTGGCCATTCAGGCGGCTCTTATGACGAGCAGCCTTGTTCTTGTGGATGATGCCTTTATCGGCCATACGGTCGATAACTGGCACAGCCAGAACGTAAGCAGCTTGAGCTTTTTCAGCGTCTTTTGCGTCGATGGCCTTAACTACGTTCTTGATGTAGGTACGGACCATGGAACGCAGGCTGGCGTTGTGGCTGCGACGCTTCTCAGCCTGTTTTGCACGTTTTTTGGCGGAAGGTGTGTTGGCCACCGTCGAGCTCCTCGAAAGACTTTTTGGGAAATAGCAAACAAAATAGGCCGCGAATCATGCCGATGAGTTGAAGTCTTGTCAAGGGCGGGTGACGCGTTCCGCTGAATGGCAGGTGCTGCGCACCGAAGGATTTCTTTCCGGCGTGCGACCTGTAAACTCGCGGGCTTTGGCTCTGCACTGTTTAGCGGCGCGGAGTATCGCACAAGTGGGCGCGTTGTTCGCCTGCTGTTTATCGACAGGCAAAAACTCTTTTCATGAATCTGCTCAAATCGTTGGCTGCCGTCAGCTCTATCACGATGCTTTCCCGCGTCCTGGGGTTCGTTCGCGATACGTTGATTGCGCGGATATTTGGTGCCGGGATGGCCACCGACGCCTTCTTCATCGCCTTCAAATTGCCCAACCTGCTGCGGCGGATCTTCGCTGAGGGGGCGTTCTCCCAGGCCTTCGTGCCGATCCTGGCGGAATATAAAAGCCAAAAGGGCGACGAAGCGACCCGCACATTCATTGCCTACGTCACCGGTCTGCTGACGTTGGTGCTGGCGCTGGTCACGGCTGCCGGTATGCTCGCCGCGCCCTGGGTGATCTGGGCCACGGCCCCGGGTTTCACTGACACCCCGGAAAAGTTCCAGCTCACCTCGGACCTGCTGCGGGTGACCTTTCCTTATATATTGCTGATTTCCCTGTCGTCCCTGGCGGGGGCGATCCTCAATACCTGGAACCGCTTTTCCGTACCGGCCTTCGTGCCGACCTTGCTCAATGTCAGCATGATCGTGTTCGCAGTATTCCTGACGCCGTATTTCGATCCTCCGGTGATGGCCCTGGGCTGGGCAGTGCTGGTGGGCGGCCTGGCGCAATTACTCTATCAACTGCCGCACCTGAAAAAGATCGGCATGTTGGTGCTGCCACGGCTGAACCTGCGCGACAGCGGCGTGTGGCGGGTGATGAAGCAGATGTTGCCGGCGATCCTCGGGGTGTCGGTGAGCCAGATTTCCCTGATCATCAACACCATCTTTGCCTCCTTCCTGGTGGCCGGCTCGGTGTCGTGGATGTATTACGCCGACCGTTTGATGGAGTTGCCGTCCGGCGTGCTGGGTGTGGCCCTGGGTACGATCCTGCTGCCAACCCTGGCCAAGACCTACGCCAGTCAGGACCGCCAGGAATACTCGCGAATCCTCGACTGGGGCCTGCGCCTGTGTTTCGTGCTGGTCTTGCCCTGTTCCCTGGCCCTGGGAATCCTGGCTGAGCCGCTGACGGTTTCGCTGTTCCAATATGGTCAATTCAATGCGTTCGACGCCTTGATGACCCAGCGTGCGTTGATCGCATACTCGGTGGGCTTGCTCGGGATCATCGTGATCAAGGTGCTGGCGCCGGGGTTCTATGCCCAGCAGAACATTCGCACACCAGTGAAAATCGCCATTTTCACCCTGGCGATGACCCAATTGTTCAACCTGTTGCTTATCGGCCCGTTGGCCCACGCCGGCCTGGCCCTGGCGATCAGCGCCGGCGCGTGTCTCAACGCCGGGTTGCTGTTTTACCAGTTGCGCAAGCAGAAGATGTATCAACCGCAGCCGGGCTGGGGCAAGTTCGGCCTCAAGCTGCTGGTCGCCGTGGCGGTGATGTCGGCGGTTTTGCTGGGGGCGATGCATTTCATGCCGGCTTGGGGCGAAGGGCAGATGCTCGAGCGTTTCCTGCGCCTGGGGGCTCTGGTGGTTGCCGGCGTGGTGGCGTATTTCGGCATGTTGCTGCTGATGGGGTTCCGTCTGCGCGACTTCAACCGCAAGGCCTTGAGCTGAGGAGCGGCCCTCGATAATCCCGGGTCGGGCAGTGGTTTTGTCGGTTCGATCACTTTGGGGTGCGGTGTTGCCTGTCGTCGACCGCCGGGTGTGGTTATAATCGGCCACTTTATGAGCAAGAAGCGCGTTATGCAGCTGGTTCGAGGCCTCCACAACCTGCGCCCCCAACATCGGGGCTGTGTCGCCACTATTGGCAACTTTGACGGTGTTCACCGTGGTCACCAGGCTATCCTGGCGCGGCTGCGCGAGCGTGCGCTGGAATTGGGCGTGCCGAGCTGCGTGGTAATCTTCGAGCCGCAGCCGCGGGAGTTTTTCGCCCCGGAAACCGCCCCGGCCCGTCTGGCCCGGTTGCGGGACAAGCTGCAACTGCTGGCCGCCGAAGGCGTCGACCGGGTCCTGTGCCTGGCCTTCAACCAGCGCCTGAGCAAGCTCAGTGCCGCCGAATTCGTCGATACCATCCTGGTGGGCGGTCTTGATGTGAAGCATCTGGAAGTCGGCGATGATTTCCGCTTTGGCTGCGACCGCTCCGGGGATTTCGATTACCTGCAACAGGCCGGTATGACCCAGGGCTTCACTGTCGAAGCGGCGCAGACGGTCGAGATCGATGGCTTGCGTGTCAGCAGCACCCAGGTCCGCAATGCCCTGGCGGCTGGCGACTTCGAATTGGCCGAGCGCTTGCTTGGCCGGCCGTACCGGATTGCCGGGCGGATCCTGCACGGGCAGAAACTGGCGCGCCAATTGGGCACGCCGACGGCCAACGTGCAACTCAAGCGTCGTCGTGTGCCGCTGACCGGGGTGTTCCTGGTGAGTGTCGAGATCGACGGCAAGACCTGGCCCGGCGTCGCCAACATCGGCGTGCGACCCACGGTCCAGGGCGATGGTAAGGCCCACCTTGAAGTACATGTTCTGGATTTTGCCGGCGATCTGTATGACCGGCGTTTGACGGTGGTTTTCCACCATAAGCTGCGTGAAGAGCAGCGTTTTGCCTCTCTGGAGGCGCTCAAGACGGCGATCCATGCAGATATCGCCGCCGCCCGTGCCCTTGCCGCAACCAGCGCCAATCGCTAATGAAGAGCCTTAAATGACCGACTATAAAGCCACGCTAAACCTTCCGGACACCGCCTTCCCAATGAAGGCCGGCCTGCCTCAGCGCGAACCACAGATTCTGCAGCGTTGGGACAGCATTGGCCTGTACGGAAAGTTGCGCGAAATTGGCAAGGATCGTCCGAAGTTCGTCCTGCACGACGGCCCTCCGTACGCCAACGGCACTATCCACATCGGTCACGCGCTGAACAAGATTCTCAAGGACATGATCATCCGCTCCAAGACCCTGTCGGGTTTTGATGCGCCGTATGTCCCAGGCTGGGACTGCCACGGCCTGCCGATCGAGCACAAGGTCGAAGTGACTCACGGCAAGAACCTGGGCGCGGACAAGACCCGCGAACTGTGCCGTGCTTACGCCACCGAGCAGATCGAAGGGCAGAAGTCCGAATTCATCCGTCTCGGCGTGCTGGGCGACTTCGCCAACCCGTACAAAACCATGGACTTCAAGAACGAAGCCGGCGAAATCCGTGCCCTGGCGAAAATCGTCGAGGGTGGCTTCGTGTTCAAGGGCCTCAAGCCGGTGAACTGGTGCTTCGATTGCGGTTCGGCCCTGGCCGAGGCGGAAGTCGAGTACGAGAACAAGAAGTCCTCGACCATCGACGTCGCGTTCCCGATCGCTGATGAAGACAAGCTGGCCGCGGCCTTCGGCCTGGGCAAGCTGGCCAAGCCGACGTCGATCGTCATCTGGACCACCACCCCGTGGACCATCCCGGCCAACCAGGCGCTGAACGTCCATCCGGAATTCAACTACGCCCTGGTCGACGTCGGCGACAAGCTGTTGGTGCTGGCCGAAGAGTTGGTCGAATCCTGCCTGGCGCGCTACAACCTCGAAGGATCGGTGGTCGCCACCGCGCCAGGTTCGGCGCTGGAGCTGATCAATTTCCGTCATCCGTTCTATGACCGCCTGTCGCCGGTGTACCTGGCCGACTACGTGGAACTGGGCGCAGGCACTGGCGTGGTTCACTCCGCGCCGGCCTATGGCGTCGACGACTTCGTGACTTGCAAGAAATACGGCATGGTCAACGACGACATCCTCAATCCGGTGCAGAGCAATGGCGTGTACGCACCGTCGCTGGAGTTCTTTGGCGGCCAGTTCATCTGGAAAGCCAATCCGGCCATCGTCGACAAGCTGACCGAAGTTGGCGCGCTGCTGCACACCACCGTCATTGAACACAGCTACATGCACTGCTGGCGGCACAAGACCCCGCTGATCTACCGCGCCACCGCGCAGTGGTTCATCGGCATGGACAAGCAGCCCACCAGCGGCGACACCCTGCGCCAGCGTTCGCTCAAGGCCATCGAAGAAACCCAGTTCGTGCCGGCCTGGGGCCAGGCGCGCCTGCACTCGATGATCGCCAACCGTCCGGACTGGTGCATCTCCCGCCAGCGCAATTGGGGCGTGCCGATCCCGTTCTTCCTGAACAAGGAAAGCGGCGAGTTGCACCCGCGCACCGTCGAACTGATGGAGATCGTGGCCAAGCGCGTCGAAGCCGAAGGCATCGACGCCTGGTTCAAGATGGATGCCGCCGAGTTGCTGGGTGACGAAGCGCCGCTGTACGACAAGATCAGCGACACCCTGGACGTCTGGTTTGACTCTGGCACCACCCATTGGCACGTGCTGCGCGGTTCGCACCCAATGGGCCACGAGACCGGCCCGCGTGCCGACCTGTACCTGGAAGGCTCGGACCAGCACCGCGGCTGGTTCCACTCGTCGCTGCTGACCGGTTGCGCCATCGACAACCACGCGCCGTATCGCGAGTTGCTGACCCACGGTTTCACGGTCGACGAGTCCGGCCGCAAGATGTCCAAGTCCCTGGGCAACGTGATCGCACCGCAGAAGGTCAACGACACCCTCGGCGCCGACATCATGCGCCTGTGGGTTGCGTCCACCGATTATTCCGGCGAGATGGCCGTTTCCGAGCAGATCCTGCAGCGCAGCGCGGACGCCTACCGGCGCATCCGTAACACCGCGCGCTTCCTGCTTTCCAACCTGACCGGTTTCAACCCGGCCACCGACCTGCTGCCGGCCGAAGAAATGCTTGCGCTGGACCGTTGGGCCGTGGACCGTACCCTGTTGCTGCAACGCGAGTTGCAGGAGCACTACGGCGAGTACCGTTTCTGGAACGTCTACTCCAAAATCCACAACTTCTGCGTGCAGGAGCTCGGTGGTTTCTACCTCGACATCATCAAGGACCGCCAGTACACCACTGGCGCCAACAGCAAGGCCCGTCGTTCGTGCCAGACCGCGCTGTTCCACATCAGCGAGGCGCTGGTGCGCTGGATCGCACCGATCCTGGCGTTCACCGCCGACGAGCTGTGGCAGTATCTGCCGGGCAAGCGTAACGAATCGGTGATGCTCAACACCTGGTACGAAGGCCTGACCGAACTGCCGCAAGGCTTCGAGCTGGACCGCGCGTATTGGGATCGCGTGATGGCGGTCAAGGCGGCGGTCAACAAGGAGATGGAAATCCAGCGCGCGGCCAAGGCCGTCGGTGGCAACCTGCAGGCCGAAGTGACCCTCTACGCCGAAGACGCCCTGAGTGCCGATCTGGCCAAGCTGAGCAACGAGCTGCGCTTCGTGCTGATCACCTCCACCGCCAGCGTTGCACCTTTCGTGCAGGCGCCGGCCGATGCAGTGACCACTGAAGTCAGCGGCCTGAAACTGAAGATCGTCAAGTCGAACCACACCAAGTGCGCCCGTTGCTGGCACTGCCGCGAAGACGTTGGCGTGAACCCGGAGCATCCAGAAATCTGCGGTCGTTGCGTCGACAACATCAGCGGCACCGGTGAGGTTCGTCATTATGCCTAACGCGGCGGGCCGCTTCGGGCGGCTGGGCTGGCTCTGGTTGAGTGTGCTGGTACTGGTCATCGACCAGGCCAGCAAACACTACTTCGAGAGCTCGCTGACCATGTACCAGCAGATCGTGATCATTCCCGACTACTTCAGCTGGACCTTGGCCTACAACACCGGGGCGGCATTCAGCTTCCTGGCCGACAGTTCGGGCTGGCAGCGCTGGCTCTTCGCCTTGATTGCCGTCGTGGTCAGCGCCGTGCTGGTGGTCTGGCTCAAACGTTTGGGGCGCAATGAGACCTGGCTGGCGGTGGCGCTGGCCTTGGTGCTCGGTGGCGCCTTGGGCAATCTCTATGACCGCATCGCCCTGGGCCACGTCATCGATTTCATTCTGGTGCATTGGCAGAACCGCTGGTATTTCCCGGCGTTCAACTTTGCCGACAGCGCCATCAGCGTGGGTGCCGTGATGCTCGCCCTGGACATGTTCAAGAGCAAGAAAACCGGAGAAGCCATCCATGACTGAGCAGCGTATCGCTCAAAACACTGAAGTGAAGCTTCACTTCGCCCTGCATCTGGAAAACGGTGACACCGTCGACAGCACCTTCGACAAGGCCCCGGCGGTGTTCAAGGTCGGTGATGGCAACCTGCTGCCAGGCTTCGAAGCGGCGATCTTCGGCTTCAAGGCTGGCGACAAGCGCACCGTGGTCGTACCGCCAGAAAACGCCTTTGGTCAGCCCAACCCGCAAAACGTGCAGACCATGCCACGCTCCCAGTTTCAGGACATGGAACTGTCCCAGGGCTTGCTGGTGATCTTCAACGACGCGGCCAATACCGAGCTGCCGGGTGTAGTGAAGGCTTTCGACGACGCTCAGGTGACCGTGGACTTCAACCATCCGCTGGCGGGCAAATCCTTGACCTTCGAAGTTGAAATCCTTGAGGTCAAGGCGGTTTAAGAGTTAACGGCAATTAGCGCTCCCACAGACACGAGGCACAGCATGCAAATCAAACTCGCCAACCCCCGTGGCTTCTGCGCCGGTGTGGACCGGGCGATCGAAATCGTCAACCGCGCCCTGGAAGTTTTCGGGCCGCCGATCTACGTGCGCCACGAAGTGGTCCACAACAAATTCGTCGTTGAAGACCTACGCAGCCGCGGCGCCATTTTCGTCGAGGAACTGGACCAGGTGCCGGACGACGTCATCGTGATCTTCAGCGCCCACGGAGTTTCCCAGGCGGTACGCACCGAAGCCGCCGGTCGTGGCCTGAAGGTCTTCGACGCGACGTGCCCATTGGTGACCAAGGTGCACATCGAAGTGGCGCGCTACAGCCGTGACGGTCGCGAATGCATCCTGATCGGCCATGAAGGCCATCCGGAAGTCGAAGGCACCATGGGCCAGTACGATGCCAGCAACGGCGGTGCGATCTACCTGGTCGAAGACGAGGAAGACGTGGCGGCCTTGCAGGTTCGTAACCCTGAGAGCCTGGCTTTTGTTACCCAGACGACCCTGTCCATGGACGACACCAGCCGTGTGATCGATGCCCTGCGCTCGCGCTTTCCGGCCATCGGCGGGCCGCGCAAGGATGATATCTGCTACGCCACCCAGAACCGCCAGGATGCGGTCAAGCAACTGGCTAACGAATGCGATGTGGTGTTGGTCGTCGGCAGCCCTAACAGTTCCAACTCCAACCGCTTGCGTGAGCTGGCCGAGCGCATGGCCACACCGGCCTACCTGATCGACGGTGCCGAGGACATGCAACGCAACTGGTTCGACGGGGTCGAGCGCATTGGCATCACCGCCGGCGCTTCCGCGCCGGAAGTCCTGGTGCGCGGCGTGATTCAGCAGTTGCAGGCCTGGGGCGCAACGGGTGCCGATGAACTGGCCGGTCGCGAGGAGAACATCACGTTCTCGATGCCGAAAGAGCTGCGCGTGCGCTCCTTGCTTTAAGTCCTTTCTCGCACAGCGCCTGTTCGGCTTCGACGCTTTCCAGGTGGACGCGGCCGGAGGGCGCCAGTATCACTTGATGGTGGCTGACCGGTCCGCGCTTGGCGCAGACATGCAGCCTGCCGGCCAGGAATGCGCCGCTGGGGTACAGGGCTGCTCCCTGGTTGCCGAACCACACCCTGCGTCTCATCGGCTGGTTGCCGATCACACGGGCGTTTGCGGTGCGTTCCATCAGCAAGGTTTTCTCCTTGTTGTCCAGCATGATTCGCCAGCCCTTGCCCCAGTCATTATCTATTCCTTGGATCAAAACTCGATGGTTACGCGTGATGGCTTCGCTGCGGGCAATGCGTAACCCGCTGATCAGCAATTGCGCGGTGTCCTCGCGTTCGATGGATTCGATCAGCTCTTTGTAGCTCGCGCCGGCCCACGGCAGAACAATTGCGGCGATTGCCAGTCCCATGAGCAGTTCGATCAGGCTGAAGCCCTGTTGATACATGACGTCTCCTCCCTGGAGTACGAAAACGACGAGCGCGGTAAACCGAAACAACCGCACATACGGCGGTGGTTTGTTCTAGCGTGTAGAAGCAGGTATAGCCGACGGCAACGGAGGGCATCGATGGATCTTCGTACAAAAGGTTTCACGCTGATCGAGGTGCTGGTGGCCCTTGGCGTGTTGCTGATCCTGATCACCATGGCGGTGCCGTCATTCACCGGCTCGCTGCAGAGCACCAAGGCTGATACCGAGATCGGCGACTTGCGCCGGGCGTTGAACTTTGCCCGGATGGAGGCGATCGACCGTGGTGTCACTACACGCATTCGTCCCACGGCCCAGGACAGTGTCTGGAGCGGCGAACTGACGGTGTATGACAGTACGGGAACGCAGGCCATTGTATTGCGGGTTGTTCCAGCAATGAGCAGCGGCGCGACTCTGACGCTAACCTCAGAGGTGAACAATATTGATTTCAACAACCTCGGCGGGTTGTCGGCACCGGCCACGCCGGTGAGTTTCAATTATGTACGCGGGGCGCAGAGCAGGACGCTGAGTGTTTGTCTCAATGGAAGAATCGTATTGGGTGGAAGTTGCGGATGAGGGGTTGCAGTAAGAGGGCACAGGCCGGCATGACCTTGATCGAAGTGCTGGTGGCGGTGCTGATTCTCGGCGTCGGTTTGCTGGGGGCGGCGATGATCCAGCTCAATGCGCTCAAGTACACCGACAGTTCGCGCATGACCAGCCAGGCCAGCTTCATTGCCTACGACCTGCTGGACCGCATTCGCGCCAACTCCGGTGCCGACTACACCCTCACACCGCCCAGCTCGCCGAACCTCAACGTGGCCCGGGACCAGGACCTGTACGATTTCAAGACCAATATCATTGCCTTCGGCGGCGCCACGGCCACTGGCACCATTGCGCTGAACCAGCGGGTCTATACCATCACCATTTCCTGGGACGACGACCGGGCCGCCAACACCACCAACGCGGCCGAGGCACGGCGCAGCTTCGTGCTGACCAGCCGCGTCGCTGTCGATCCGCTAGGAACGAAGCCATGAACAGGCACAGTCGTGGTTTTGGCCTGATCGAGCTGATGATCGCGCTGGTGCTCAGCCTGATCGTCGTGCTGGGTGTCGTGCAGATTTTCATTGCCGCCAAAAATACCTATGTCAGCCAGAGTGCCGCCGCGGTGATGCAGGAGGACGCGCGATTTGCCTTGAGCAAAATGGTCCAGGAGATTCGCATGGTGGGCATGTTCGGTTGCCTGGCGACCATCATCGACGCTTCAACGGATAACAGTTTCGCTGCCAGCCAGACCACTCCAATCCGCTGGGATAACACCAACCGGAGATTGACCCTGGTAACAGCGGACATTGGGAGTGGCGGCAGCGTGCCGACCTGGACCGTCGCCTCCGATTGCCGTACCTCGGCGACGGCCTACTCGAAAGCACGGGTGCCAGCGGCGGGGCAGTTGGCCTTCCCGATCCGCCGACTGGTCTACAGCTTCAACAACAACCAATTGCTGCTGGGCAGCGGCACCGGCAATCCGCCGACCCTGTCGGTGCTGGTGGACAACGTACGGGCGTTCGACGTGATGTTTGGCGTGGCCGGCAGCGCCACGGACATCGCAGCGTCGAGCTACACCGGCAACCCGGCAGACCCGGCACTGATCCGCAGCGTGCGCCTGAGCCTGACGCTCTTTGATCCGAGAAACACCGTGCGCGAGCAGACCTTCAATGTGGTTGCCGCTTTGCGCAACCGGCTTCTATGAGGGGGCGATCGATGAGTCTCAAGCATCGCCAGCGGGGCATGGCACTGCTGGTCAGCCTGGTTTTCCTGTTGTTGCTGACGCTGATTGGCCTGTCGTCGATGCAGAGCGCCACGCTTCAGGAAAAAATGACCAGCAGCGTCATGCAACGCAACCAGTCCTTCCAGATCGCCGAGGCTGCGTTGAGGGTGGGTGAGAGTGCGGTGCAGGTCGAGACCTATTCCTTGCCCGTCTGTACCACCACGATCCAATGTGCGCCGCCGCCCGAGTCGGCGACCGTTAAGGCGGCAGGGCATTATTCATCCTCGGGGGTGACCTGGGTTGCCGCTGCCGGCGGGTTTTATGGTGTGCAGAACATCGGCACTACGCTTGCGGCGGTCAACGTCCCGGTCAATACCTCAGCGACGCTGTACCGGATCACGGCGGTGGCGGTGGTGGGCAATAACCAGCGCAGCGTGGTGGAGAGCATCTATGCGAAATACTAAGGTGCTTCGCGGCAGGTGGCAGGCGTTGTGGGGGGCGTTGCTGGGCCTTTACCTGGCGGCCCCGGTCTATGCGTTCACGCCTTCGGATTCGCCCTTGTTGAGTGCGGCCGCCGTTACGCCCAACGTGATGCTGCTGATCGATGATTCGGGGAGCATGAACAACATTATCTGGGCGGCGGGGTTTGATCCGAATGTGTCCCGGCCGACTGTTTATACATGCGAGTCGAATAATCACTGCAACAGCATTGCCAGACTGGATATGGACGATGGCAATGTTTTGCTGGCGAGCCTGTCCCGAGGCGGTTGTTCCAAGGCGGGCAACTGGTATGGCTTTTATCGAAGCGATCTTGGAGATGTCTGCCTGAGACTCCCCGACCCGGTGGGTAACGGGAATACGCGTTACACAGCCAAATACCTGTCTTATTTGCTGACCTTGTCCAATGGGTCGAACCGGGACTTCACCAGCGGCTCAATACCTGATGACTACCGAATCAACGTGGCACAGAGCGTGTCCAACGATCTGGTCGCCAATAACCGCGCCCTACGCATCGGCCTCGCCACCTTCAACCCACCCAGCTTCAGCAACTCCGGCCCTGGGGGCTACATTGCCCGTGCCATCAGCGACCTGTCGCCGGTCAGCGGCAGCGTGACCCAGGCCCAGGCCAACAGCAACTACAGTGCCCTGATCAATGCGATCAACGGTTTGGGTGCCGTGGCGAATACGCCGCTGGCCGAGAGCTATTACGAAGTCACCCGCTACTTCAGGGGCATGGCGCCTTACTTCAACGGCACGCCGAGCACCTACACCAGCCCGATCCAGTACCGTTGCCAGAAAAATTTCGGCGTGGTGATCACTGACGGTCTACCCACCTTTGATCGGACGTTCCCCACCAACGACCCGCTGGGCTTGGCTCGGCTGCCGAATTGGGATGGCATCAACAACGATGGCGCCGATCTCAATGGTGATGGCGAGGGTGACACGCTTTACCTGGATGACATCGCCAAGTTCGCCTTCGACATCGATATGCGTTCCACCGGCACCGACGCCACCGGCCAGAGCTGGAATGCCACGGATTTTCCCCGGCAGTACCTCAATACCTACACCGTGGGGTTTACCGCCAGCAACCCGATGTTGTCCGACGCCGCTCGCTATGGCGCAGGCAAGTATTACCAAGCGAGCGACAGCGAAGGCCTGAACTCAGCATTGGCCTCCGCCCTGAGCGATATCACTTCCAAGGCCGGTTCCGGGGGCGCTGGTACGACCAACGCCGCCACGTTGTCCAGTACCTCCAGTTACTACCAGACCACCTATAACCCCAAGGACTGGCGCGGTACGCTCCGGGCGTTCGGCTTCACCGCGACAGGTACGGTCAACAGGGCCGCGGTGCAGTGGACCACCGACACCGCCATCGTGCCCGGCGCCACGGCACCGATTTACCAATCCTGGAACACGGCGACCAACGTGCCCGTGACCCTGGCCTACAGCAACTTTTCGACGGCTCAGCAAACCAGCCTCAGCCAGAGCCTACCGACGGGGGTCACCGGTAACGACCTAGTGGAGTGGAGCAAGGGCGTCAACAAAACCGGTTTGAAGGTGCGCAGTGTCTTGCTGGGGGACATCATCAATTCGCCGCTGGTACTGGCATCACCCAATGAACAGACCGCTGCGGATTTGCTCAACGACACCAGCTACAGCACGTACCTGACGACCAAGGCGGCGAACATGAACACCAGCCTGGTGGTGAACGCCAACGACGGTTTTTTCAGCGTCATCAACAGTGCAAACGGTACGCGGCGCTATGCTTATATGCCGTCGAGCGTGCTGCCATCGTTGCAGAGCATTGCCGACACTACCTACGTCAATGGTGTGAGCCACAAGTTTTTAGTGGACGGACAGATCGGCGTATTCGATACGCAATCGGGGAGTGCCTGGAAGACGGTGGCCTTGGGTGGCACCGGTGCCGGGGGCAAGACATTCTTCGCGGTCCAGCTGTTCGATGCGACGGCGGGCAATGTGTTGCGGGCATTGTGGGAAATCAGCGCGCCAGCCGTTGCCAACACGACCAACGCCTTCAATGACCTGGGTTACGCCTACGCCCGCCCCGAAGTCGCCCGCCTGGCGGATGGGCGCTGGGCGGCGTTCATCTCCAACGGCTACGGCAGCAACAGCGGTGTCGCGGCGTTGTACGTGGTGGATATCCGTGACGGCTCGTTGATCAGGAAAATTGTTGTTAACAGCAACGAGACCGGTAATGGCTTGTCGTCGGTCAAGCTGCGGGTCAACTCCCAGAATGTGGTGCAGGCGGCATACGGTGGCGACCTGAAAGGGCGGATGTGGAAGTTCGACCTCAGCGGCACCTCTCCGACCACCTGGGGCGTGGCATTTTCCGGCCAGCCGTTGTTCACCGCCCCCGGGGGCTCGACCCAGCCGATCACCGTTCAACCGCTGCTGGCGGACAACCCGCAGGGCGGTACCCAGGTGTTTTTCGGCACCGGCAAGTTCAACGAAACGGCTGATAAACTCAACAAGGACCTGCAAGGGTTCTACTCGATATGGGACGCCACCGGCGGTGCCGGGCAAATCACCGTGTCGAGCCTGCAGGCCCAGTCGATCACGGGTGTGTTCTCAGGCAACACGGGGCAGTTCGTGACCACCAGCCAGACCGACGTGGCTTATCCGACGAAAAAGGGTTGGTACCTGCCGTTGGTGTACAACAATGCGCTGACCGGGGAGCGGGTAATCAACCCGGCCAACCTGGTGCTAGGGCGCGTGGTCTTTACCACGGCCGCCGTGGACACCACCGACCCGTGCGCCAGCTTCGGTACCGGCAAACTGATCGAATTGGATGCGTTCAACGGTAAGATGCTCAACTATGCGGTGCTCGATACCAACGGTGATGGCACACTCAACAGCTCCGACACGATTTCCAGCGGGGTGGTGTTCACGGGTGGTATCCCGACCTTGAGCGCTGTGGTCAGCGCCAGCGGGGCCACCAACATGATCGTCAACGACTCCAGCGGCAATATCACCGAGCTGCTGGAAAAATCCGTGGGCGGCAGTCGTCGCATCATGTGGCGGCAAATACAATGAAGAGGCAAGGCATGCGCAGATCCAACCGGGGTTTCACCTTGATCGAAATCATGATCGTGATTGCGATCATCGGTATCGTGATCACCATTGGCTATCCGAGCCTGACCGAATACATGAAGAAGGGCCGGCGCACCGAAATTGCCGGGCTGTTATCAGAGCAGGCGCAGATTCTCGAGCGCTACTACTCGAAGAACAACCGCTACACCGAAGCGACTGGCCTGAGCCGCGGCAACGATTTCTACACCATTAACCTGGTACCAACGGACCAGAGCTTCATTCTGACGGCTGTGCGCAAGAGCGGCTCGTCCATGGCGACGGACAAATGCGGTGACTTCAAGATCACCAATACCGGGGTACGAAGCATCGAAAATGCTGCCGCCGGGGTGACCCCCAAGGATTGTTGGGGCCGCTGAGTTTCTTTTATCCGGGCGCGTTTTTGCGCTCTTTGTTTTAGTGAGTCGAATCAGAACATGACCAGGCAACAGCAAGTGGTGATTGTCGGCGGCGGAGTCATTGGCCTGCTGACGGCGTTCAATCTGGCGTCAGAAGGGCAGCGTGTGCTGCTGCTGGACCGTTCCAGTGTCGGTCAGGAATCGTCCTGGGCCGGCGGCGGTATCGTGTCGCCGTTGTACCCCTGGCGCTACAGCCCGGCGGTCACGGCGCTGGCCCATTGGTCGCAGGATTTTTATCCACAGCTGGGCGAGCGCTTGTTCGCCACTACCGGGATCGATCCGCAAGTGCATGTCACCGGTCTGTATTGGCTGGACCTGGACGATCAGGACGAAGCGCTGGCCTGGGCCGAGCGGCAAGGGCGCCCGATGCGGGCTGTGGATATTACGGCTGTCCACGATGCCGTGCCGGTGTTGGGCGCGGGTTTTTCCCGGGCGATCTACATGGCCGACGTGGCCAACGTGCGCAATCCCCGGTTGGTGAAGTCCCTCAAGGCTGCCTTGCTGGCGCTGCCGAACGTCACGCTTCATGAGCAGTGCGAAGTCAGTGGGTTCATTCGCGACGGTGGGCGTGTAGTGGGCGTGCACAGTTCTGCTGGCGAAATTCGTGGCGATGAGGTGGTGCTGGCCGCCGGTGCCTGGAGTGGCGAGTTGCTCAAGACCTTGGGCTTGAAGTTGCCGGTTGAGCCGGTCAAGGGCCAGATGATTCTGTACAAGTGCGCGTCGGATTTTCTGTCGAGCATGGTCCTGGCCAAGGGGCGTTATGCGATTCCGCGTCGTGATGGGCATATTCTGGTTGGCAGTACGCTGGAGCGTGAAGGCTTTGACAAGACCCCGACGGATACGGCGCTGGAGAGCCTGAAGGCTTCGGCACAGCAGTTGATTCCAGCGTTGGGCGGTGCCGAGGTGGTCGGGCATTGGGCTGGGTTGCGGCCTGGGTCGCCTGAAGGCATTCCTTATATCGGCGAGGTGCCGGGGGTTGCGGGGCTGTGGTTGAATTGCGGGCATTATCGCAATGGGCTGGTGTTGGCGCCGGCGTCGTGTCAGTTGTTTACGGATTTGATGTTGGGGCGTGAGCCGGTGATTGATCCTGCGCCGTATGCGCCGGCGGGGCGGTTGTAAGGTTCGGTTTTTCCTGTGGGAGCGAGTTTGCTTGCGATGGCGGTGTGTTGATCGAGTACATATCCCTTGCTGCGGTAACGGCTGCCTAGGGTTCCGCCCTTACGGCGGCTCACTTTTGGAAGAGCGCCAAAAGTAAGCAAAAGCGCTTTGCCCCACCACTCGGTGCCTCGCCTAGGCTCGGCATGCCCTCACTCCGGCATTGCTCCGTGGGCCGCCGCGAAGGGCCATCCATGGCCCAGCGCGGCTATCCCGGCATCCATGCCGGGATGCCCACGGATCAATGCCTGCGTTCGGCCATCGTGGTTAACGGGGCGCCCGAGATCAACGTCCGCCCCGAGGCGGCCTAGTAGCCGACCTGGCTCTCCCGGTCGTACACCCGTCAAATCTGTTTGAGCAGGACCTGTGGGAGCAAAGCTTGCTCGCGAGGCGGCCTGACAGCCGGCCTGGTTCTCCCGGTCGTACTCCGATCCCATTGTGGGAGCGAGCCTGCTCGCGAAGACGGCGGTACATCCAAGGCTGATGCAAGCTGATCCACTGCTATCGCGAGCAAGCTCGCTCCCACAGGGATTTGCAGTGGCCAAAAATCTGTAGATCGTCGCCGACCCAGTGTGGGAGCGAGCTCGCTCGCGAAGACGGCGGCACAGGCGATGAATATGTTGAATGCTCCGGCCCCTTCGCGAGCAAGCCCGCTCCCACAGGAGAAACGCGATCACCCTAAATCAGGTCGGCTGTTAGGCCGCCTCGCGGTGGACGTTGATCTCGGGCGCCCCGTTAACCACGCTGGCCGAACGCAGGCATTGTGGAGTGGGCATCCCGGCATGGATGCCGGGATAGCCGCGCTGGGCCATGGATGGCCCTTCGCGGCGGCCCACGGAGCAATGCCGGAGTGAGGGCACACCGAGCCTAGGCGAGGTGCCAAGTGGTGGGGCAAAAGCGCTTTGGTTACTTTCGCGCTTTTCGAAAGTGACCCGCCGTCAGGGCGGAACCCTAAGTAGCCGTTACCGCAGAAACGGATATACACACCGCCCTCACAGCCGACCAAGCTTTGTGGGAATGGTCGGACAAGATTCTGATTCGAGCCGAATTTTCCGACGAGTTCTGGCGGTTGCCGGGTGGGAAGAACTCTGGCTAACCTTTTCCCGTCGCTGCCAATTCAGCGTCCGGGCGTCGCGGCCCGTTAACTTGGTGCATAATTCCAGCCGACGACGGTGCTTCGGTATTTGTCGTTGTGTCATGGTTGGCTGTGCGTGGGATACCTTCGGGTATGCCGAAGCTCCAAGTTCGGTCCGCGAACCTGCGTACAGCTGCCACCTCCAATCGCGTCGCGGCGATCGGTGACAGCTCCAAAAACTTGGAGATGCACAATGATTAAAGATACACCCAACCCCCCAGAAACAGGTTCCTCGTCAACCCACGTCGATCCTGATCACCAAAAGCTCGATGAAGCCGCCAAACGCGCCCTCGACTATTACCTCGGCCCAAAGCCCGAAACCAAAAAGAAACCCGCCTCAAACCAGTTATTCACTGTCGTGGCCGGCATCGACACCGAATGCCTCCTCACCAACCTCAGCGAAACCCTGGCCTCCGCCAACGCAACAATCAGCGATCTGGCTTTCGAGCTTGACGGTTCGAGACGGTATATTGCCTTGGGGGTACTGCAGTTGATTGAGCTGAGTGAATTACTGGCCAATCGTGTTCTGGACGAGCAGGCGCCTGCGGACGGAAGATAGTCGCGGCGGCAAACATGAAACCCGTGGCAAGGGAGCAAGCTCCCTCGCCACAGGGGTAAGCGTGAGCTTCAAAACCGTGGCTCAATCCAGCCCAAGCTTCTTCAACCGATACCGCATCGACCGAAACGACAACTTCAACCGCTGCGCCGCCGCCGTGCGGTTCCAGCGGGTTTCCTCCAGCGCCTGGAGGATGAGCTTGCGCTCGACGTCTTCCAGGTAATCCTCCAGGTTGTCGACCTGCATCAAATCGGGATTACCTGCCTCAGTAGTACTATTGCCCTCGGCCAAACGCAGATCATCCGCTTCGATCTGCTGCTGTTCGCAAAGGGTGTAGGCCCGTTCGAGCATGTTCTCCAGTTCCCGCACGTTGCCCGGGAAGCGGTAACTCCTGAGAGCGTCCAACGCCTGGGGATGCAACTTGGCCGGTGGACTACCGGTGTTGGCTGCCAGGCGCTGAAGCATGTGGTTGGCCAGCAGCTCGATGTCTTCACGGCGTTCACGCAACGGCGGGACGCGCAGTTCGATGACGTTCAGCCGGTAATACAAATCCTGGCGAAAGCGCCCGGCGGCGACTTCGGCGTCTAGGTCTTTGTGGGTCGCACAGAGTATGCGTACATCCACCACTTCTTCCTGTTGGCCGCCAACGGCGCGCACGGCCTTTTCCTGGATGGCTCGCAGCAGCTTGACCTGCATCGCCAAGGGCAGGTCGGCCACTTCATCGAGGAACAAGGTCCCGCCATGGGCGGCCTGGAACAGCCCCGGCTTGTCTTCGATGGCGCCGCTGAAACTGCCTTTTCGATGGCCGAAAAACTCGCTTTCCATCAGCTCCGTGGGAATCGCCCCACAGTTGACCGGTACAAAGCCCAGGTTGGCACGAGGGCCTTGTTCGTGGATCAGCCGGGCGACCAGTTCCTTGCCGCAGCCCGATTCCCCGCTGATGTACACCGGAGCCTGGCTGCGGGCGAGTTTTTCGATCTGCTTGCGCACGCTGAGCATGGGGGGCGAGTTGCCCAGCAGGCTGCGCTCGAGGGTGGTGCCCGGCGTGGTAACCGGCGGCAGGCGCAGGGCACTGGTGACCAGCTCCCGCAGCCGACCCAGGTCGACCGGTTTGGTCAGGAAGTCGAAGGCGCCAGCCTTGAGGGCGTCGATGGCGGTTTCCAGGCTGCCATAGGCGGTGATCATCGCCACGGGCAGTTGGGGGTAACGTTGCTGGATGTGCTGCACCAGTTCCAGGCCGGTGCCATCGGGCAGGCGCATGTCGGTCAGGCAGAGGTCGAAGGCATCCCCCGCCAGTAGGGCTTGGGCCTCGGCAAGGTTCTTGGCGCTGCGGGTGTCGAGTTTCATCCGGCCCAGGGTGATGTCCAGGAGTTCGCGGATGTCCGGTTCGTCATCGACGATCAGGATTCGTTGCCGTGAGCGATTGTTCAAATCTGTTTCCGTCCGTGAGCAAAGGTGATGCGAAAGCAGCCGCCGCCTTGGCGTGGTTTGAAGTCTAGGCGGGCCTGGTTGCTTTCGCACAGCTCACGGGACAGATAGAGCCCAAGGCCGGTGCCCTGGCTGCTGGTGGTAAAGAAGGGTTCGAACAAATGCGCCTGCTGCTCGGGTGTTACACCGGGGCCGTTGTCGATGATGTCCAATGTGGACAGCTGGCTGTGGGGGTCGATGAACAGTTTCAGCCAGGCCTGGGCCTGTTCGTGGGCCATTGCGCTGTGGCGCCAGGCGTTGCGCAGCAGGTTATCAACTACCTGGGTCAACTGGTCGGGGTCCATCAGCGTGGTGTAGTCGCCCGGGTCGATGCTCAGGTGCAAGTGCTGGTGCTCGGCCATGCTTTCGCGGGCCTGCCGGACGAATGGGTCGAGCCAGGTCCGCAGGTCGAGGCGTTGAGGGGTGGTTTGCTGGCGGCGAGACAGCTGCAGGACGTTTTCAATGACGCGATTCATTCGTTGGGAGTGATCTTGAATAATCTGCGTCAGACGCCGATCCGCGTCGTTCAGTTCCTCGGATTCGCGCAGTAATTGCGCTGCGTGGCTGATGGCGCCCAAGGGGTTGCGGATTTCATGGGCAATGCCAGCAGTGAGGCGCCCGAGGGAGGCGAGTTTCAGTTGCTGGGCCTGCTGGGCAACCTGGGCCAGGTCCTCAAGGAATACCAGGAACTGCTGCTGGTCGTAATGCCCCAAGGCGATGAAGCTCGGTTGTAGGGTCAGGCCTGTGCCGGTCACGGTCAGGCTGGGGGGGCGCAGGCTGGGGTTGTTCAGCCACAATTGCAGGCGTTCGACCAGGGCGGTGCAATAGTCATCGATCCGCTGGCCGACCAGGTCGTGCATGCCCAGCAGGTTCAAGGCGCTTTCGTTGGCTAATTGCACGCGCCGCTCGCGGTCGAGCACCAGGATGCCGGTGCGCATGCGTTGCAGGATCAGTGCGTTGAGCGCTTCGAGGCCGATCACCTCGCTGGCCCGTTGCTCGGCCAGGGTTTCACTGGCTTCCAGTCGCCGGGTCAGGCCCTGTACCAGCAGGGCGGCGGCAAAGCACAATGCCCCCAGGGTGCCGGCTTGCAGATAACTGCTGGGACGGTTTGAGTCGCTCAGGCCAAGGAAAAAAGTCGACCCGACGATACCGATCGTGGCGACAGCGGCGATCAACAGGCCGACCCGGCTTCGCAACAGCGTATTGCCGATGGCCACCGAGACAATGAGCAGGTTGCCGATGGCACTGGGCACACCGCCCGCGGCGAAGAACAGCCACGAGAGCAGCAGCACGTCGGTGACTGCCAGGCCGAACAGCCGGGCAGGGCGGCGGGTGTTCTCAAGGAACACCACCAGCAGGATATTCAGCACCAGATACAACCAACTGCCACTGCGCAGCAGGTCGTCATTGGCGAACTCCAGCAGGCGGTTGTCCAGTTTGCTGGAAATCAGCAGCACCAGGGTGATGCCGATGCTCAGGCGATACAGGTGATAGAGGCGCAGCAGGCGCTGTGCCTGTTTTTCGCGCGGGTTTGAGGCCTCAGCGCTCACGACTGCCTGGGCCTTGCTCGAGGTGAGCCTGGCTGCAATACCACTGTTGTTCGAGGGCCAGCGCCCGGTCACGGGGCAGGTGTACGCCGCAATGGGCGCAACGGACCATGGGCGGTGCGTCCTGTTCCTGGGGTGGACGGGACGCGCGGGCGCTGGTCTTCTTCACCCCGCGAAAGATCCAGATAGCTGAGGCGACGACGGCGAACAAGATCAATAAACGAAGCATGATGGGCGGCTTTTTGACTAGAGATCAGGCAGTTTAGCCAAGGACAGGAACGGCGCACAGCGCAATAAAACCCAGGCATAAAAAAAGGGAGACCATCGGGTCTCCCTTTTGTGAATACCTTGGTCTTAGTCGAACAGGCCAAAGGTCAGGTGGCTGAACCAGGAGCGGTCGCTGGACTCGCTTTCAGGCTCTTCTTCCTCGATCACGTCGCCATTTTCATCCTTGGGCTTGAGTTCGTTCGGGATGGCTTCCTTGGCATCCTGGAACTGGCGCTGTACGTCCTGGTTGGCGCGTGTCTCTCCTGGCGGCAGGGGTGGGCGGGACTCGATCAGGCCCAGGGTCGCCTTGCTCAGCCACGAACGGTTGTCCGCTTCGTCGACCTTTGGGGTGAACTGGCCATCGACCAGAGAGGGGTGATCCGGGTAGTTCAGCTTGAGGGTTTCCAGGCTGGTGGCCGCCAGTTCGTCCAGGTGCAGGCGCTGGTAGGCTTCGGTCATCACCGCCAGGCCGTCACCCACCGAAGGGGTTTCCTGGAAGTTTTCCACTACATAGCGGCCGCGGTTGGCGGCGGCGACGAAGGCCTGGCGAGTCAGGTAGTAGTCGGCCACGTGGATTTCGTAGGAGGCCAACAGGTTGCGCAGGTAGATCATGCGCTGCTTGGCGTCCGGCGAGTAGCGGCTGTTGGGGAAGCGGCTGGTCAACTGGGCGAACTCATTGTAGGAGTCGCGCGCGGCGCCCGGGTCACGCTTGGTCATGTCCAGCGGCAGGAAGCGTGCCAGCAGGCCGACGTCCTGGTCGAAGGAGGTCAGGCCCTTGAGGTAATAGGCGTAATCGACGTTCGGGTGCTGCGGATGCAGGCGAATGAAACGCTCGGCGGCGGACTTGGCGGCTTCCGGTTCGGCGTTCTTGTAGTTGGCGTAGATCAACTCCAATTGGGCCTGATCGGCGTACCGACCGAACGGATACCGCGACTCCAGCGCCTTCAGTTTGGCGGTGGCGCTGGTATAACTGTTGTTATCCAGGTCGTTCTGCGCCTGTTGGTACAGTTCGACTTCGCTCAGGTTTTCGTCTACGACTTCCTTCGACGAGCAAGCAGCAGTCAATGCGAGGATGGCGATCAGCAGCAGGTGTTTCACTTGCATGGCGGCTTGCGTCCCTATGACGGCCGCTGTCTTGGGCGGGGCCGTCCTGTTATGATGAGCGCCCCGTTGAAAGCCTCGGGGCAAAAGACGCCGTATTTAACCACAAGCGCGCAGCCGAAACCAAAGGCTGTGCCGACGCCCAGTCCGAGCATGTCCGATAAAATAGAACTTCGCGCAGAGGTGCCGTCCGAATTGGGCGGCCAACGCCTCGATCAAGTCGCCGCACAACTCTTTGCCGAGCACTCTCGCTCGCGCCTTTCCGCCTGGATCAAGGACGGCCGCCTGACTGTGGATGGGGTGGTGATCCGCCCGCGCGACATCGTCCACGGCGGCGCCATTCTTGAACTGACTGCCGAACAGGAGGCCCAGGGAGAATGGGTCGCCCAGGACATTGCCCTGGACATCGTCTACGAAGACGATGACATCCTGGTGATCAACAAGCCTGCGGGCCTGGTGGTCCACCCGGCCGCCGGCCACGCCGACGGCACCCTGCTCAATGCCTTGCTGCACCACGTACCGGACATTGTCAATGTGCCGCGTGCCGGCATCGTCCATCGCCTGGACAAGGACACCACCGGTCTGATGGTGGTGGCCAAGACCATCCAGGCGCAGACACAGTTGGTCACACAGCTGCAAAGCCGCAGCGTCAGCCGCATCTATGAATGCATCGTGATCGGGGTCGTCACCGCGGGTGGCAAGATCAACGCCCCCATCGGTCGTCACGGCCAGCAGCGCCAGCGCATGGCGGTGATGGAGGGCGGCAAGCAGGCGGTCAGCCATTATCGCGTGCTGGAGCGTTTCCGTTCCCACACCCATGTACGGGTCAAGCTGGAAACCGGCCGGACCCACCAGATTCGTGTGCACATGGCCCACATCAACTTCCCGTTGGTGGGCGACCCGGCCTACGGCGGTCGTTTCCGCATTCCGCCGGCTGCCAGCCAGACCATGGTCGAATCGCTGAAGAATTTCCCGCGCCAGGCGCTGCATGCACGTTTCCTGGAGCTGGATCACCCGACGACCGGTAAGCGCATGAGCTGGGAGTCGCCGTTGCCGGATGACTTCGTCTGGCTGCTGACGTTGCTCAAGCAGGACCGCGAGGCGTTCATCGGATGAATGACTGGCTGATACCCGACTGGCCTGCGCCGGCCCGGGTCAAGGCCTGCGTCACGACCCGTGCGGGTGGGGTCAGCCTGGCGCCGTTCGACAGCCTCAACCTGGGTGACCATGTGGGCGACGACCCTACGGCCGTCGCCGAAAACCGTCGTCGCCTCACTGATCAATTCGCCATCACCCCGGCCTGGTTGCAGCAAGTCCATGGCATTGCCGTGGTCGAGGCTGATCCGAGCCAGGTGGCGACCGCCGATGCCAGTTGGACCGACACGCCGGGTATCGCCTGCACGGCGATGACGGCGGACTGCCTGCCTGTGCTGTTTTGCAACCGTGCCGGCACCCGTGTCGCGGCGGCCCATGCCGGCTGGCGCGGGCTGGCGAACGGCGTGCTGGAAGCCACCCTCGACAGCTTTGCTGTGCCCGCGGATGAAATCCTTGCCTGGCTCGGCCCGGCCATCGGTCCGCAGGCGTTTGAAGTCGGGCCGGAAGTCCGTGAAGCCTTCATCGTGCAACTGCCCCAGGCGGCACAAGCCTTTGCCGCGAGCCGCAACACCGGCAAGTTCTTGGCCGATATTTACGCGTTGGCACGGCTGCGCCTGGCCGCACGCGGTGTCACGGCCGTCTACGGTGGCGGTCTCTGCACCGTGACTGACCCTCGTTTCTTTTCCTTCCGCCGCAACCCGCGCACCGGTCGCTTTGCTTCGCTGATCTGGATCGAACGCTAGACTTCTCTGATCTGTATCAAGGGCGCCCGGCTTGAATCTTCCAGAATCGACCGCATCTATAACGGTATCTGGCAGGTTTCTTCATTCAGGATGTTTCCAAGGTCCGGCCTGCTCATTAGGAAGGTGATCCATGCGTATTGATCGTTTAACCAGCAAATTACAGTTGGCCCTGTCCGATGCCCAGTCCCTGGCCGTCGGCCTGGACCATCCCGGTATCGAACCGGCGCATTTGATGCAGGCCATGCTCGAACAGCAGGGCGGTTCCATCAAGCCCTTGCTGATGCAGGTCGGCTTTGACGTCAACAGCCTGCGCAAAGAGCTGGCTAAGGAACTCGACCAGTTACCCAAGATCCAGAACCCCACCGGTGACGTGAACATGTCCCAGGACCTGGCGCGGCTGCTCAATCAGGCCGATCGCCTGGCTCAGCAGAAGGGCGATCAGTTCATATCCAGCGAGCTGGTGCTGCTCGCCGCCATGGACGAGAACAGCAAACTCGGAAAATTGTTGCTAGGCCAAGGCGTGAGCAAGAAAGCCCTGGAAAATGCCATCAACAACCTGCGTGGCGGCGAAGCGGTCAACGACGCCAATCACGAAGAGTCGCGCCAGGCGCTGGACAAATACACCGTCGACCTGACCAAGCGCGCCGAGGAAGGCAAGCTCGACCCGGTGATCGGTCGCGACGATGAAATCCGCCGCACGATCCAGGTGCTGCAACGCCGTACCAAGAACAACCCGGTACTGATCGGTGAGCCTGGCGTCGGTAAAACCGCCATCGCCGAGGGCCTGGCCCAGCGCATCATCAACGGCGAAGTGCCGGACGGCCTCAAGGGCAAGCGCCTGTTGTCCCTGGACATGGGGGCCTTGATCGCCGGTGCCAAATACCGTGGCGAGTTCGAAGAGCGCCTCAAGGCCCTGCTCAATGAGCTGTCCAAGCAGGAAGGGCAGATCATCCTGTTCATCGACGAACTGCACACCATGGTCGGTGCGGGTAAGGGCGAAGGCTCGATGGACGCGGGCAACATGCTCAAGCCTGCGTTGGCCCGTGGCGAGTTGCACTGCGTCGGCGCGACCACCCTCAACGAGTACCGCCAATATATAGAGAAGGACGCAGCCCTCGAGCGGCGCTTCCAGAAAGTGCTGGTGGAAGAACCGAGCGAGGAAGACACCATCGCCATCTTGCGCGGCCTTAAAGAACGCTACGAAGTTCACCACAAGGTGGCGATCACCGATGGCGCGATTATCGCGGCGGCCAAGCTCAGCCACCGCTACATCACCGACCGTCAGTTGCCGGACAAGGCCATCGACCTGATCGACGAGGCGGCCAGTCGCATCCGCATGGAAATCGACTCCAAGCCCGAAGTGCTGGATCGGTTGGAGCGGCGCCTGATTCAACTCAAGGTCGAGTCTCAGGCTCTGAAGAAAGAAAGCGACGACGCGGCGAAGAAGCGTCTGGAAAGGTTGCAGGAAGAGATCGTTCGTCACGAGCGTGAGTATTCCGACCTCGAGGAAATCTGGAACTCGGAGAAAGCCGAAGTCCAGGGCTCGGCGCAGATCCAGCAGAAGATCGAACAGTCCCGTCAGGAACTGGAAGCGGCCCGCCGTAAAGGCGACCTCAACCGCATGGCCGAGCTGCAATACGGGGTGATCCCGGACCTGGAGCGCAGCCTGCAAATGGTCGACCAGCATGGCAAGAGCGAAAACCAGTTGCTGCGCAGCAAGGTCACCGAGGAAGAAATCGCCGAAGTGGTCTCCAAGTGGACCGGCATTCCGGTGTCGAAGATGCTCGAAGGCGAGCGTGACAAGCTGCTGAAGATGGAAAGCCTGCTGCACCAGCGCGTGATCGGTCAGGAAGAGGCGGTGGTGGCGGTGTCCAATGCCGTGCGCCGCTCCCGTGCCGGGCTGTCGGACCCTAATCGGCCGAGCGGTTCGTTCATGTTCCTCGGCCCGACCGGGGTCGGTAAAACCGAGCTGTGCAAGGCGCTGGCCGAGTTCCTCTTCGACACCGAAGAGGCCATGGTGCGCATCGACATGTCCGAGTTCATGGAGAAACATTCCGTGGCACGGCTCATCGGTGCGCCACCGGGTTATGTCGGTTATGAAGAGGGCGGTTACCTGACCGAGGCTGTGCGTCGCAAGCCGTACTCGGTGATCCTGCTCGATGAGGTCGAGAAGGCGCACCCGGACGTGTTCAATATTCTGCTGCAAGTGCTGGAGGATGGTCGCCTGACCGACAGCCACGGGCGCACGGTGGACTTCCGCAACACGGTGATCGTGATGACCTCCAACCTCGGTTCGACGCAGATCCAGGAACTGGTGGGCGACCGCGAGGCGCAGCGCGCGGCGGTGATGGACGCGATCTCTACGCACTTCCGGCCGGAGTTCATCAACCGGGTCGACGAAGTGGTGATCTTCGAGCCGTTGGCCCGTGATCAGATTGCCGGCATTACCGAGATCCAGTTGGGTCGCCTGCGCAGTCGCCTCACCGAGCGTGAGCTGAAACTGCAATTGAGCGACGAGGCGTTGGACAAGCTGATTGCGGTGGGTTACGACCCGGTCTATGGCGCACGGCCGCTGAAGCGGGCGATCCAGCGCTGGATCGAAAACCCGCTGGCGCAGTTGATCCTGTCGGGTCGATTCATGCCGGGCGAAACCGTGACCGGTACAGTGGAGAACGACGAAATCGTCTTCAACTGAGTAGAGTGCCGAGGCTTTTGTGGCGAGGGAGCTTGCTCCCGCTGGAGGGTGTCGTAGGAGTTGTGTAGGAGCTGTCGAGTGCAACGAGGCTGCGATCTTTCCTCTGACGCCAGGGTCTGAAGCGAAAGATCAAAAGATCGCAGCCTTCGGCAGCTCCTACACAGTCCATCGCTTGCCACAGGGCGTGTTTGCTTTGCGAGGCCATTTTTTTCATCAGACCGTTGAACTCAAAGGAAAAGGCTTGTAAAGTGCGCCCCGCAGTCAGTCACCCCAAGGGTTACTTCTCGCTGAGAAGGAATCGAAAATAAGTTGCAAATCATTGTCTTGAAAGCAATTTAAGGGGTTGACAGAGGTTTTTAAAATTGTAGAATAGCGCGCCTCAGACACACGAACGCAGCGATGCGTAAGAGTAGAAGAGGTTGAAGCTTGCTTCAATGTTGTAGCTTGAAATATCAGTTCCGTGATAGCTCAGTCGGTAGAGCAAATGACTGTTAATCATTGGGTCCCAGGTTCGAGTCCTGGTCACGGAGCCATTTCAAACGGGGTATAGCGCAGTCCGGTAGCGCGCCTGCTTTGGGAGCAGGATGTCAGGAGTTCGAATCCCCTTACCCCGACCATTTTTGGGTCGTTAGCTCAGTTGGTAGAGCAGTTGGCTTTTAACCAATTGGTCGTAGGTTCGAATCCCACACGACCCACCATTTTTGAAACCAGCTCGCTGGAATCGAATCTTAAGATCAGAGGCCAAAAGCGCTGATCGAGAAGGCGACTTGCAAAGGTCGCCTTTTTTTTACCGGGGTATAGCGCAGTCCGGTAGCGCGCCTGCTTTGGGAGCAGGATGTCAGGAGTTCGAATCCCCTTACCCCGACCATATTAAAAATCCTCGTATCGAAAGATACGGGGATTTTTTTTGCGTGCGATAAAGCAGATTAGACTTAAGACATCGTACAACTTGCCGATAACCCGCCGACAGGGGCCTGGCCCCACTTCAGGCCAACAATAAAAAAAGGCATTCCCTATGGTTCTTCGTCAACTGAATATCGCCCCTCGTGCCGCGTTGGGTTTTGCCTTGATCGCCGTGCTGGTGGCGTTGCTCGGGGTGTTCGCGCTGGGACAGATGTCGAGTATTCGTGACAGTGAAGTAGCGGTGCAAACCCAGTGGTTGCCGAGCATTCGCGGCGGTGATGAGATCCGCGAATGGATGTTGCGGATCCGCACCATTTCCCTGCGCATGGCCCTGGACCAGGACTCGAAGAACATTGCGGTGTATCGCGGGCAGATGGACACGCGGGACAAGGAGCTGGGCGAAAAAATCGCTGCCTACGAAAAGCTCGTCGTGACGCCTGAAGGCAAGGCGCTTTATGACCAGTTCAAGCAAACCTTCGCCGCTTACCGTACAGGTATCGCCCAATCCTTCACCCTGGCAGAACAAGGGCGTCGGGATGAGCTGATCAAGCTGCTGCTGGTGGACATGAAAACCGTGGTGGACGGTTCCGGCAAGCAGCTCAACGACCTGGCGGAGCTGTTCTCCAAGCAGGTTTCCATCGAGAGCCAGAAGTCCCAGGCGCACTACACCAGTTCCCGCATGATCGTCAGTCTGTTCGTTGTGCTTGCCGCCCTGGCCACGGTGGCCCTGGCCATGCTGCTTACGCGCAGTATCGTCAAACCCTTGGGTGAGGCACTCAATGCTGCGGAGAACGTCGCCCGGGGTGACCTGACCCGGCCAATCGAGACCGATGGTAACGACGAAGTGAGCCGCTTGCTCAAAGCGTTGGCAGTCATGCAGCAGAATCTGCGTGAGACGTTGCAGGGCATCAGCGGTTCTGCCGCGCAACTGGCCACCGCAGCCGGTGAGCTGAACACCGTCACGCTCGACAGCACCCACAGCCTGCAACAGCAGAACAATGAAATTGAACAGGCCGCCACTGCCGTCACCGAAATGACCACCGCCGTGGAAGAGGTGGCGCGCAATGCGGTTTCCACCTCCGATGCCACGCGTCAGTCCAGTGAGTCTGCGTCCCTTGGGCAGCAGCGGGTCAGCGACACGGTCGAAGCTATTGGCGCCCTTGCCAGCGATGTGCAAGTGACTGGCGGCTTGGTGCAATCCCTGGCCAACCAGTCGCAGGATATCGGCAAGGTGTTGGACGTGATCCGCGCCATTGCCGAGCAGACCAACCTGCTGGCCCTCAACGCGGCCATTGAAGCGGCCCGGGCAGGTGAGAGCGGGCGTGGGTTTGCGGTGGTGGCCGATGAGGTGCGGGCGCTGGCTTATCGCACGCAGCAATCGACCCAGGAAATCGAGCAAATGGTCCAGGGCATGCGCAGCGGTGCCACCCAGGCACTCGATTCCATGCAGGCCAGCTCCAGTCGCGCCGCCAGTACCCTGGCCATGGCAGAGCGGGCAGGGGACGCGCTGCAGACCATCACAGAGTCGGTCACTGAAATCCACGAACGCAACCTGGTGATCGCCAGCGCTGCCGAAGAGCAGGCGCAAGTGGCCCGTGAGGTGGATCGCAACCTGGTGAACATTCGTGATTTGTCGGTGCGCTCGGCTTCCGGCGCGGACCAGACCAGCGCGTCCAGCCATGAGTTGTCGCAGCTGGCCAATTCGCTGCACACGATGGTGCAGCGGTTTCAGGTTTGATTGATTGGCTGTGCAGATCGAGTTTTATCGTTTAGATAAATATTGATTTCACTGCCGTCTTCGCGAGCAGGCAATGCACTTCTAAAACTCAGCGCCCCCACAAGCGGTTGACGCTTCGCTTTTTATCCTCAGTGCAGCTTGAGCCGAGGCTCAGTTCCGCGCCCGATCTTGCTGCCCAGCATCAGCATGGCCGTGCGGAACATGCCGTATAGCGCCATTTGGTGCATGCGATACAGCGACACGTAGAACATCCGCGCCAGCCAGCCTTCGAGCATCACGCTGCCGGTCAGGTTGCCCATCAGGTTGCCCACCGCCGAGAACCGCGACAGCGAGATCAGCGAGCCGTAGTCGGTGTATTTGTACGCGGGCAGGGCCTTGCCCTCGATCCGCAGTTTCAAGGACTTGGCCAGCAGCGAGGCCTGCTGATGCGCGGCTTGGGCGCGAGGCGGTACGTTGCGCTCGCTGTCGGGTTGCGGGCAGGCGGCGCAGTCACCGAAGGCGAAGATGTTCTCGTCGCGGGTGGTCTGCAAGGTGGGTAGCACATGCAGTTGGTTGATCCGGTTGGTCTCCAGCCCGTCGACGTCCTTGAGGAAGTCCGGGGCGCGAATCCCGGCGGCCCAGACTTTCAGGCTTGCGTCGATCACTTTGCCGTCCGCGGTAATCAGGCTGTCGGCGGTCACCTGGCTGACGGCGGCGTTGGTCATGACGTTGACGCCGAGTTTTTCCAGGGTCTTGTGCACCGGTCCGCCGATACGCTCTGGCAGGGCTGGCAAGACGCGTGGGCCCGCCTCGATCAGGGTGATGTGCATGTTCTCTGGTTTGATCCGGTCCAGGCCATAGGCGTGCAGTTCGTGGGCGGCATTATGCAACTCGGCGGCCAGTTCGACCCCGGTCGCACCGGCTCCGACGATGGCGACGCTGATGCGCTCGACGATATCGGTCTGCCCGGCGTGGGCCCGCAGATAGTGGTGAAGCAATTGCTGATGGAAGCGCTCGGCCTGTTTGCGGGTGTCGAGGAACAGGCAATGCTGCGCTGCGCCTTCGGTGCCGAAGTCATTGGTGGTGCTGCCGACGGCAATCACCAGGGTGTCGTAGCCCAGTTCCCGGGCCGGCAATAGCTCGACGCCGGCCTCGTCATAGGTGGCGGCCAGTTGGATTCTCTTGCGCTCGCGATCCAGGCCGCTCATGCGTCCCAGCTGGAACTCGAAGTGGTTCCATTTTGCCTGGGCGACATAGTTGAGTTCGTCTTCGGAGGAGTTCAAGGAGCCGGCGGCCACTTCGTGCAGCAGTGGTTTCCAGATGTGGGTCAGGTTCGCGTCGACCAGCATCACACTGGCCGTGCCACGCTTGCCCAGAGTCTTACCCAGACGGGTGGCCAACTCCAGACCGCCGGCGCCGCCGCCAACGATGACAATACGATGAGTCATGGGGATATCTCGCAAGGCTAAAGGAAATCGGTGCCGTTACCCGCGCGAGCGGCAGTGTGACTGGGCGGCTCATAGCGTCAGGTAACTGATCAGTCGGCTCAACAGGCCCAGGCCGATAGTCACGGCCAGTACCACCACCAGGAGCATCCAGGGCCGAAAAGGCCGGCGCTCGACTCGGTGCTGGGACAGTTGCAGGTACTCTTCGACATGCTTCTGGTCATCAGGGTTCAGGCGACTGGTCATATAGGCCTCGTCAGGTAGACGTTGCGGAATGTGAAGACGCTACAGCGTCCGGCTAGCCGGCCTTGAAAGCCGCGTAGCCGCTCGCCGGAACGGGTTCGACGATCAGGTTGTCGTCCAGGCGAATGATTCCACTTTTTAACACCCGGGCGGTGATTCCGCCATGGCCGCGTACAGCCTGGAACGTACCTTCGCCGAGGTTTCGCTCCAATCGAGTACAAGGCTGGCACCAGCCGGTGGTTTCAAAAATGGCTTGGCCAATGCGAAAGCGCCGGCCCTTGAGGCTGAACAGATTGATGCCGCTGGCCACAATATTGCGTCGCAGTTCCTGTGGCAGCACAGGCCGGTCCTCGGGACGGCCCATCAGCGAGCTGATCACGGCCAGGTGCTCCCATTGGATGAGCGTCACTTGCCGCGCATTGCGCACGCCGGGGCGCGCATGATCGCCGGTGAGCCCAGCTTCCAGGCGGGCTTCCACGGCGTCCAGCTCGATCATGGGCGCATGGCCCTGGGGGCGTACGCCAATCCAGCGTACGCGACCTTGCTGGGGCACAGCTGCGATCAGTTCCTGCAAAGGGCTCACAGGCTGATCCCGACATCGAACACAATGCTGCGACCCAGGTTGCTTCGCAGAAAGTCCGGCGCGTCGGGGTGGGCGAACAGCACCCGGGCAAACGTCGGCCCCACCAGTGACAGCGAGCGCCAGCCCTGGCGCAGGTATTCGGTCGGCGGTGGGAAGTGACTGTTGAGGTCCAGCACTTCGCGCTTGAGGCTGGCAAAGGCGATGATGTCCAGGTCGCCCAGGTCCATGCCGCGCTCGGTGTAGTTGTGAGCTTTCTTGCGCAGGGTCGGGGCCAGCCGCATCAGGAACTCATTGGCCGGGATCCGTCGCGGCTTGGCCTCGCGACGCACCAGTTGGCTCAGGGAGAAGGCGCTGCGGCGGCGTTGCAGTTCATCGCGCCATTCGTCATTGAGGCGCCGGCCCTCGTCGAGCACGAAAAACACCTCGAAATTGGCATCGCGAAACAACACATCCGGCGGCTCGCCGGCCGGCGCGAACTCGTCGGCGCGATAAGGCACGTTCAGCCCTTGCAGCAGACGCTGGCAGACCCAACGCTCACGCTCCCATTTGCGGGCATTGGAGAGAAAGGCGTTGGCTTGCTCGGCCGCGATGGTCAGCAGGCGTAAGTAATCGGAATCATCCATGAGCCCAAGCTTAGCGTTCAAATGTGATCAAAAAAAATAAAGCTTGCTGTGAAAGGGGAAAATTTGCGCTCAGGCCAGGTAATGCTATTCACTTGGAGCCTACAGCAAGGGGTCGAGCCTCTATGCCTCTGCACCACCGCTTTCGCGAGCTTGCTCGCGATAAGGCCGACACATCCAACATCACCGTAAACTGCACCACCGCTTTCGCGAGCAGGCTCGCTCCCACAGGAGAAACGCGGTCCCACCAAGAACCAGGTCGGCTACCAGGCCGCCTCGCGGTGGACGTTGATCTCGGCGCCCCGTTAACCACGCTGGCCGAACGCAGGCATTGTGGAGTGGGCATCCCGGCATGGATGCCGGGATAGCCGCGCTGGGCCATGGATGGCCCTTCGTGGCGGGCCCACGGAGCAATGCCGTAGTGAGGGCACACCGAGCCAAAGCGAGGTGCCGAGTGGTGGGGCATGTAGCGTTTTGCTTACTTTTGCGCTTCTCAAAAGTGAGCCGCTGTAAGAGCGGAACCATAAGCAGCCGTTACCGCGAAAACGGATATACACGCGACCCCTGAAACAGATCGAGGAATGGAAGGCCCAATCTCCGATAACCGCTCAAGTGAACAGCATTACCCCCAGGCAGGTCCCAGCAGGCCATCCTGTTCAGCCTGACACGCCAACCAAGCGCAGAACAAATCCAGCTTCTTGCTCTGCTGCGCGCTGCGCTTGGCGATATAGACGTAGCGGCTCGGGCGAAACCCGAACGGTGCCACCAGGCGACCCAAGCGAATGTCGTCGGCCACCAGGTGCCACGGGGCGACACAAATCCCCAGGCCGGCAATGGCCGCCTCCAACGTAAAGTAATAGTGCTCGTATTCCAGTCCGGCCGGTGCGGTGGCCTGGTGTCCAGTCGCATCCCCCCAGTTTGCCCAGGCATCCGGACGGGTTTTGGTGTGCAGGAGGGGATGGCTGAAAATCGAGCCCAAGTCGGTTAATTGAATGCGCGCGGATAAGGTCGGCGACAACACGACACCCAATCGTTCAGGAAACAGCCGGACGGTGTTTTTTTGTTCGTCCACGATGCCCTGTTCAGCCGTGATCATCACGTCATATCGGTCCCGCCCCGGATCGCTCCCGTGAACCGGTGAGCTCAGGCGAATCTTGATTTCCGGGTAAGTCGTATTGA
Source organism: Pseudomonas sp. RL_105y_Pfl2_101 (assembly GCF_963970585.1). Lineage (NCBI taxonomy): Bacteria > Pseudomonadati > Pseudomonadota > Gammaproteobacteria > Pseudomonadales > Pseudomonadaceae > Pseudomonas > Pseudomonas sp. RL_105y_Pfl2_101. The sequence continues at coordinate 51,554 of NZ_CAXAPG010000016.1, read as the reverse complement.
AGTCGAAAAGACGCGGTATCAGCCACTTGACCGTAAACGTGCTGAAACAGGACACGTCCAAGGTACCTGTCGTCGTGTCTCGGACCCTGCTCACCGCGGCCTCGATCTGATCCAGTGCGGCCGTCAGTTCTGGCAGCAGTTCTCTTCCGGCAACGGTGAGCTGAGGTTTGTTTTTTGGGCCTTCGAACAGGTCCACACCCAGGCTCAGCTCCAGTTGGCGTACCTGGCGACTCACAGCGCCAGGCGTGACAGACAGCTCCTCGGCGGCAGCGATCATTTTGCCCAGTCGGGCAGCGGCCTCGAAGGTGTGCAGTGCATTCAATGGGGGGAGGCGACGTTTCATAAAGTGACTTTAACTCAATTATATTGAGCGTATAAATCGATATCAGGCGCCGGGCGGATTTTGCAGAATCCCATGCACCTTCAATTTCTAACGATTGCTCGAAGTCGCCAGGATTGAGGGGTATTCCCCATAAAATTGAGATTACCTCACATGCCATTCGTTCGTACCGTCGTCATCAAGGGCACCAGCCAGCAGCAACGTCAGCGCATCGTCGATGGGATACATCAAGCGCTGGTCGAGAGCATTGGTATGCCCGAGGATGAATTGTTCAGCTTGGTCACGGACTATGACCCTGAGCAGTTCTTCTACAGCCGCACGTTTAATGGTGTGGATCGTTCAGACCGTTTGATCGTGATTGAGATTACGATGCGCAGGGGCCGCAGTGATGCGATGAAGCGCGAGCTCTACAAAAAAATCGCGGACAATCTCGGGGTTCAAGCCCTGGTTCGTCCGCAAGACGTTTTCATCTTTATGCACGAGAATGACTATTCGGATTGGTCGGTAGGCTTTGGTAAGTTTGCAATGACCTTGGTACAACAGCCAGGAAGTGTCGCTACTGAGTAGCGCACGGACGGCGTTCAAGTTCTCGCAGGAGTAGCCCATGATCGGTGCCGAACTGCTTTCACCGCAGACCCTGGCGGCCGGTTGGCTGATGTATGTGCCGGTGTTGGTCTGGGCCGTGGTGCGGACACCGTGGGTCGAGCTGTTCACCGACAGCCGTCGCCAGCACCTGTTGTTCGGTACGGTGCTGGCGTTGTTCGTGCTGTGGCTGGTGCGCCGGGATTTTGATACGGGTGTCTCGTATCACTTCATCGGCATGACTGCCGTGACGCTGTTGCTGGACTGGCCGTTGGCGATCCTGGGTGGCCTGTGCGCGCAGCTTGCGCTGGTACTGCTGGGGCGTCAGGACATGGCGGCGGTCGGGGTCAACGGTGCGCTGCTGATCCTGCTACCGGTGCTGGTCACTGAGTGTTGCGCGATCCTGGTGGAGCGCGCCCAGCCGCGCAATCTGTTCGTGTATATCTTCTGTTCGGGGTTTCTCGCGGCCGCGCTTTCGGCGTTGGCGTGCCTGCTGCTGGGGCTCGGCCTGCTGTGGTACGACGGTATATTCGCCATGCCTTACTGGCTGGAAGATTTTGTCGGCTACCTCTGGTTGATCATCTTCCCCGAGGCCTTCATCAACGGCACGGTGATCAGTGCATTGGTGGTGTTCAGTCCCGAATGGCTGGAGACCTTCAACCGCACGCGCTACCTGTCGGCGCCGTGGAACGATGATGACAAGCCTTGATTCACGTCAAGGCTGCACCACCACACGCCCTTCATGCTTTGGAAAATTTCCAGGAGCACAACCATGAGTGTTTATGAGTGGGCAAGACAAGAGATCAGGCGTAGCCACGACGCCGCCATGGAGATTGGTTTTGACCCGGGCTTGAGCCTGCGCGCCTTGCTCACTGCGATCGTGCAACAGAGCAAGACAGTGCGCAGCCCTGAAGACCTGGCCGATGAGTTGAGTTTCCTGGCGGAAAACCTCGACGATGAACAGGACTACGGTTTCATGCGGCCTTAATGGCGAGGCTCGAAGTCCTCGCTGAACAGCTCGTCCTCGGCATCGGGGCTGACCGGAATCTTGTGTTCTTCCGACGCCCAGGCGCCGAGGTCGATCAGTTTGCAGCGATCAGAACAGAACGGCCGGAATTTACTCTCCGGGCTCCATTCCACAGGGGCGCCACAGGTTGGGCAATCAACGGTTGGGGTTTGGCTCATGATTGGCCTCCACGCAAAGTAAGGTAAAAGTGATGCAGGCGCTCGACCTCGCTGTGCAGCCAGGCGAGGTCGCGATCGTTGACCACCACGTCGTCGGCATGGCTCAGGCGATCCTGGCGGCTGGACTGGGCCTTGAGGATCGCCTGGACTTGCTGCTCGCTGGTCTGGTCGCGCTGCAACGTACGTTCGATCTGCAGTTGTTCCGGCGCATCGATCACCAGGATCCGCTGGGTCATGGTGTACTGCCCTGACTCGATCAGCAGCGGTGATACCAGGATCGCATAGGGCGATTGTGCCTGGGCCAGATGGTGGGCGATTTCCTCGGCGATCAGCGGATGCAGCAGCGCCTCGAGCCAGCGGCGTTCATCGGCGTTCTCGAAGATCAGCTTGCGCAGCGCCGCCCGGTCCAGGGCGCCGTCGGCCTGCAATACGCCGGGGCCGAAGTGCTCGGCGATTTTCGCCAGCGCCGGGCGCCCGGGCTCGACCACCCAGCGCGCCGCATGATCGGCGTCGATGACGTGCACGCCCAGGTCGATGAAATGCTGGGCCGCCGCGCTCTTGCCGCTGCCGATGCCACCGGTCAGGCCGAGAATCCAGGTTTTTTTTGCTGAGGTATTCATTAAAAACCGACAGACTGCCAATAGAAGTCGGTTATTTGACCACCCCAGAGCAAGGCAATCCAGCCGGCAATGGCCAGATAAGGTCCAAACGGAATCTGCGTCGACCCGGGAGCATCACGCAAGCGCAGCACAATCACCCCGACAACGGAACCCACCAGCGACGACAACAGCAGCGTCAGCGGCAGGATCTGCCAGCCCCCCCAGGCGCCGAGCATCGCCAGCAGCTTGAAATCACCATAGCCCATGCCTTCCTTGCCGGTGATCAGCTTGAACACCCAGAACACCGACCATAGCGCCAGGTAGCCGGCCACCGCCCCCCACATCGCTTGGTTCAAGGACACGAAGAGCCCGAAGCTGTTGATGATCAAACCCAGCCACAACAACGGCAGCACCAGGGTATCGGGCAGTAATTGATGCTCGACGTCAATCAGGCTCATGCCCAGCAGGCCCCAGGTCAACACCATCACCATCGCGGCGTGCCAGCCAAAGCCGAAATGCCAGGCAACGAACGCCGATAACGCACCGCAGGCCATTTCGGTCAGGGGGTAACGCCTGCCGATGGGCGCGGCGCAGTTCGAACAACGGCCGCGCAGCATCAGGTAGCTGAGCAGCGGAATGTTTTCCCAGGCGCGAATGCGATGGCCACAGTGCGGGCATTGGGAGTGGGGCAGCATCAGGTTGTAGACCGGGCCCGGGGTTTCGGCAGGCAGGCCCAGCAGGTCGTGGGCCTGCAGGCGCCATTCGCGGTTGAGCATCTTCGGCAGGCGCCACACCAGCACGTTGAGGAAGCTGCCGATGATCAGGCCAAGCAGTGCTGCAACGAGCACGAAAGCCAGGGGATACAGCACGAAAAATTCGCTCAGGGGCATGTCAGATCGCAGAGCCGAGTTGAAAGATGGGCAAGTACATGGCAACCACCAGGCCACCGACGACCACCCCCAGGACCACCATGATGAAGGGTTCCATCAGGCTGGTGAGGTTGTCCACCAGATTGTCCACCTCGGCCTCATAAAAGCTCGCCACCTTGTCGAGCATGTCGTCCAGCGCACCGGACTCCTCGCCGATGGCGGTCATCTGGACCGCCATGTTCGGAAAGACGCCTGAGGCACGCATGGAGAAATTCAACTGCATGCCGGTCGAAACGTCCTGCTTGATGCGTTGCACGGCACGTTTGAACACCACGTTGCCGGTGGCGCCAGACACCGAATCCAGGGCTTCCACCAGTGGCACGCCGGCGGCGAAGGTGGTGGAAAGCGTACGGGCGTAGCGGGCCACGGCGGATTTGTACAGCAAGGTGCCTATCAACGGCAGCTTGAGCAGCCATTTGTCGCGCCAGTCGCGAAAGCGCTCCGAACGCCTGAGCGCGTACTTCACGCCAAAAAACATCCCCACCAATCCGCCAAGCATCATCCACCACCATTGCTGCATGATTTCCGACAGACCTATGACCATTACCGTGAAGGCAGGGAGTTGCGCGCCGAGTCCAGAGAATACCGATTCGAATTGCGGCACGACCTTGACCAGGAGGATCCCCGTGACCACTGCGGCAACGAGGATCACGGCCGCAGGGTAGGTCATGGCTTTCTTGATTTTGGCCTTGAGCGCTTCGCTCTTTTCCTTGTAGGTCGCGACCCGGTCCAGCAGCGTGTCCAAGGCACCGGCCTGTTCGCCGGCGTCTACCAGGTTGCAGTACAGCTCGTCGAAATATTGCGGGCACTTGCGCAGCGCCGCAGCGAAGCTGTTGCCGGCGGCGACTTCCTGCTTCACCGTGTCCACCAGCTTACGCATGTTGGGGTTGTCGAAGCCTTCGCCAATGATATCGAACGCCTGCAACAGCGGCACGCCAGCCTTGAGCATCGTGGCCATCTGGCGGGTGAAGAGGGCGATATCCAGCGGCTTGATGCGCTTGCCCTTGCTGAAGATCGAGGTGGATTTCTTGCGCACCTTCTGCGGGTTGATGCCTTGTTTGCGCAGCTGTGCCTTGACCAGCGTCGGGCTTTGTCCCGTCAGCTCGCCACTCATTCTTGTGCCTTTGCGGTCCTTGCCTTCCCAAGTGTAAACATCGGTTTTGACTGACTTGACCGCCATGTTCAATCCTTGGTGACCCGGTTGATTTCTTCGAGGCTGGTGACGCCCTGCATCACTTTGAGCAGTCCCGACGTGCGCAGGTCATTGAAACCGTCCTTGCGCATTTGCAGGTCGATTTCCAGCGAGTTGCCCTCGGCCATGATCAGCCGTTGCAGCTCGGGCGTGTTCTTGACCACTTCGTAAACCCCCACGCGCCCTTTGTAACCAAGGTTGCACTGTTCGCAACCGACCGGCTCATAGATCGTGAATGTGCCGATGCGTTCCCGAGGGAAACCCTCCTTGAGCAAGGTTTCCTCGGGAATCTCGATGGCCGTCTTGCAGTGACTGCACAGCTTGCGCGCCAACCGCTGGGCGATGATCAGGTGCACGGCGGTGGCGATGTTGAACCCCGGAATGCCCATGTTCTGCAGGCGGATCAGGGTTTCGGCGGCGCTGTTGGTGTGCAGGGTAGAGAGCACCAAGTGCCCGGTCTGGGCGGCCTTGATGGCGATCTCGGCGGTTTCCAGGTCGCGGATCTCGCCCACCATGATCACGTCCGGATCCTGGCGCAGGAACGAGCGCAGGGCCTGGGCGAAATCCATCCCCTGGCGCGGATTCACGTTGACCTGGTTGATGCCTTCCATGTTGATCTCCACCGGGTCTTCGGCGGTGGAAATGTTGATGTCCACGGTGTTGAGGATATTCAGCCCGGTGTAGAGCGACACGGTCTTGCCCGAGCCGGTCGGACCGGTCACCAGGATCAGCCCTTGGGGTTGCTTGAGGGCGGCCATGTACAGGTCTTTCTGGTCCGCTTCGTAGCCCAGGGCGTCGATGCCCATCTGCGCGCTGGATGGGTCGAGGATCCGGATCACCACCTTTTCGCCCCAAAGCGTGGGCAGGGTGTTGAGCCGGAAATCGATGGACTTGGTTTTCGACAGGCGCATTTTCAGGCGCCCGTCCTGGGGTTTGCGCCGCTCGGAAATATCCAGGCTGGCCATGACCTTCAGGCGGGCGGCGATGCGGTTGGCCAGTTGGATCGGCGGCCTGGCCACTTCCCGCAATATCCCGTCGGTGCGCACCCGCACCCGGTAGATTTTTTCATAGGGCTCGAAGTGCAGGTCGGAAGAGCCGCCCTTGATCGCGTCCAACAGCATCTTGTTGACGAAGCGCACCACGGGCGCGTCGTCGGTGTCCTGGCCGGCGATGGAATCCTGCCTGGTGTCGTCGATCGATTCGATGTCCAGGCCGTCGAGGTCGACATCGCTCATGCCTTCCAGGCCGGTGCTGCTGGATTCGAAGAACTTTTCGATGGCGTCGCTGAGCTTGTCGTCCTCCACCAGGATGGCTTCGGTGGTCAGGCCGGTGCTGAACTGGATGTCGTTGATGGCCTGGTGATTGGTGGGGTCGGAGATGCCCACGAACAATTTGTTGCCACGGCGCCACAGCGGCAGGGCGTGATGCTGGCGCACCAGTTTTTCGCTGACCAGGTCGCTGGGTTGGGCTTCTTTGTCCAGGCTGTTGAGGTCCAGCAGGGCGACGCCGAAATGCTCCGAGGCGATCTCCGCGACCTGGCGGCTCTGGACCAGTTTGTTCTGCACTAGGTAGCTGACCAGGGGGATATGACTGAGTTGGGCCTGTTGATGCGCCTGTTGCGCACTTTGCTCGGTGAGCAGTTCGGCCAACACCAATTGCTTGGTCAGGCCGCTGAGGGCGATGTCATTCATGGGAATCCCGGCGGCGAACAATTCATGACTTATAGCCTAGTCAAGGCTTGGCGCCAAACCAGCGGGGCAGGGTGACAAAAAACGTCAGATAGTGCGGTTGTTGAGGTAGGACGTGGCCGTTGTGCGGGTTCTAAACCCTTTATTGATGGGGTTGCAGGGTTGGCATATGCCCTGCAATGACCGTTTCAGGTCATGAGATTTCGACTCATGCATGGGAGATGTTTATGAATAAGCAGAGTGGTTTTACCTTGATCGAACTGCTGATCGTCGTGGCGATCATCGGCATTCTGGCGACGTTTGCGTTGCCGCAATATTCCAAGTACCAGGCGCGGGCCAAGGCGACGGCGGGACTGGCGGAAATTTCTGCGCTAAAGGTGCCGTATGAGGACGCCATGAATCAAGGTACTGATCCAACGGCAGAGAACATGAACGTAACTACGCCTACCAGCAACTGCGAACTCACAATCACGGGTACGGCTTCGGCCGGGTCAGGCACCGTCGTTTGTAAGCTGGTTAATTCACCTGCCGCTGTGGCGGGTAAGACGATCACACTCTCCCGCTCGGCGGCAGGCGCGTGGACGTGTGGCTCTGATGCCGATCAAGAATTCTTGCCGGCCGGCTGCACCGGTGGCGCAGCGGCACCTGCCGGAAAAAAATAAATTCGAACTTGATTTGGTCTGGGCTGCGTAGCGGCCCTTTTTTATGGATGCTGGGTACTCAGGAGGGAACAATCTAGGGCCTTACAGAGACCCTTCGCAATTCATAAGCTTAGAAATAGGCCCAAACCCGCAAGTTGCATGTTCAGAATCACCGCTTCATGCATATTGCATGATCGCGAAAAAAACCAATTCGCTTAACTTTATGATTTATAAGTAATTAGTTGATTCTTCAAAGCTGGCACAGCGTTCGCACTACTCCAGTTAACCCTGCCGGGATGCACCTCCGGCGGTTTCTGAGAAAAACAGGAGTTACTCGTATGAAGAAGTTCGCTATCACTGCCGCCGCTGCTACCGCATTGACCCTGAGCATGGCTAGCGCATTCGCCGAGACCACTCAAGCAACTCAGGCGCCAATGATGCTGGCTGCGGGCGAAGTGACAGAGGCCAAAGAAGACGTTTCCGATACCTGGATCACCACCAAGGTCAAAGCTGACCTGGTCACTGAAAAAGGCATTCCAGGCACTGATATCAAAGTCGAAACCAATAAAGGTGTTGTATCCCTGTCTTCGACTACTGCAGTCACGGATGCGCAAAAAGACACCGCCGTAGCGATCGCCAAAAAGATCAAAGGCGTGCAAGCCGTATCGGCTGATGGCCTGAAATCCGAGTAAGGCTGAGACTTCTCGCCTGGACTGGGAGAAGGCGCGGCAAGCGGGCCAGGTTATACGTTTGCCGTTGCTTTGGAGTTCATGCGAAAGGCCACACGGACGTGGCCATTACAGGCCCCCGGCATTCGTGTCGGGGGCCTGTTCTATTCCGGGGAGGGAAAGGTGCGGTGAAGTTTGTGGGGATGTCTGGGAAACCGAGTTGCGCTTTTCGCGAGCAGGCTCGCTCCCACATTTAAATGCGTTCGGCTTGAAGAAACCCGTTCCACTGTGGGAGCGAGCCTGCTCGCGATGGCGCCGGTCCTTTCAACACCATTCCAACGGATGGGATAGGAGGCCTTTCACCGCCCCCGCTTGCTGGTGATCTGCACCAGCCGATTCCCCTCGAAACGCAGGTACTGATACATGCCGCTGTTGGGGCCGTAGGTCCATTCCTCCACCGGGTATTCCTCCCGGCGATTGACACTGCGCTTGTAGCCCAGGTCATCCCGCGCCGCTGGCTCCCCGCACTTTTGCAACACTTCGCTCGAGCGGTCGCCGACGCTGATCAACTGGCTGGCGCAGCGCAGCGTGTCGGCAGCCGCGGCCTGGCCGGTGGCCAGCAGCAATAGACCTACGCAGAGCCCGAACCAGGGTTTCATCTTATTCGGCATCCAGATGCATCGGGGTAATAACCCGGCCATCGCTCTCGGCCTGGCCGAGGCTCGCGTCGATGAAATAGACGCGGTCGTCTGCCAACTGGCCTTTGTCCACCAGGAAGTCCTTGATGCTGCTGGCCCGCTCCTGCCCCAGTTGGCGCAAGAGCACGTCGCTGCCGCTCCAGAACTTGATCACGCCTTCACGCAGTTTCTCGATGCGCGCCTTTTTATCCAGTTGCGTCCATTCGGCAGGCGGCTGGGTCTTGAGGCGGGCGCGATAGATGCCTTCGAGCAACGGTGCCTTTTCATCCTCGGGTACCTGTATCAGGGAGGCCTGGGCCGGTACTTTGTCGCCCCGACGCTGCAGTATCTTGTAGTAGTTGTACTGGTATTCACGTTCCAGGCGCTGGGCGGCAAGCAGCGGACCGTCGCTGCTTTCGGCGGCGGTGCCTTCGATCTCCAGACGCAGCTCCGGACGTTTGCCAAGGGCTTCGGACAGTTTGAGCAACGTGCCTTCGTTGTCCTTGCTCAGGTCGCTGGAGCCCGGCGCAAACGCGACGTTGCCCAGGTCCTCCGAGCCGCCGCCGGCCACCAGCCCACCGATGAGTTTGAACGGCGCCTGGGCCGCTCGGACCACCAGGTTGCGCAGGGTCTGCCAGACGATTGGCATGACACTGAATTGTGGATCGTTGAGGTCGCCGGAAACCGGCAGCTCGATGGAAATCTTGCCCTCGGAGTCCTTGAGCAAGGCGACGGCCAGTTTCAGCGGCAGGCTCACGGCGTCCGGGCTGTCGACTTTCTCCCCCAGTTGCAGTTGCTCGACCACCACTTTGTTCTCTGCCTGGAGCTTGCCCTGGGTGATCCGGTAATGCAGGTCGAGATTGAGCCGACCCTTGCGGATGCGATAGCCGGCGAACTTGCCGGAATAGGGCGTCAGGGTCGTCAGCTCGACCCGTTTGAAACTGGTGGCGATGTCGAGGCTGGCCATCGGATCGAAGGGGTTGAGCGCCCCCTTGATAGTGACCGGGGCATAGCGATCGACCTTGCCCTTGATGTCCACGCTGGCCGGTTTGGCCTGGCGACTGTCGATGGTGCCGATCTGGCCGTTGAGCTGCTGGATGGCGGTGGCGAAATTGGGCGTCAGGCTGAAGTCGGCGAAGTTGGCCGAACCGTCATTGATGGCGATGCCACCGATGTGGATGGCCAGCGGTTTTTCCTGGGACGACGGTTTTGCCGCGGTTTTCTTGGCGCCGCTGTCGGTCGGTTGTGGGATCAGCAGGTCATCGACGTTGGTGGTACGGTCGTCATTGATCATGAACCGCGCGTAAGGCTGGAACAGGTTGACCTTGTCGATGGACAGGCTGTCACCGTGCTGATAACTCAGCCCTTCGAGGACCAGGCTCTGCCACTTGAGGAAGTCGCGGGTCTTGAGCGTGTCGAGGGTGTGCAATTGATCGACCTGGGCGCGACCGGTGACGGCAAATGCCAGCGGCTCGGTGCTTTTGAGATCGACCGCCAGGTCACTGCCGAGCATCCCGGAGCGCAGCTCCAGGCGAATGAACGGGTTGATGTACGACTGGGCGAGGCGCAGGTCGACGTCCTGGGTCTTGACCTTGAGCTTGGCGGTGATCGGGTTCAGGTTGACCTCGCCGTCGGCCAGGATCTTGCCCTGTTTGCCTATACCGGTGTCCAGCTTGAGGGTAAAGGGCGAGCCGTTGAGGGTGTCGTAGTTCTGCAGGTCGAGGTTCAGCGGACCGACCTCCAGTGCCACGGCGGGTTGGGCCTGACGGTCAGCCAGGTGCACCCGATAGTCGCGCAATTGCACGTCCTTCAACATCACTTGCCATGGTTTGCTGGGCGGCGCCGGTTCAGCTTTTGGCGAGTCGGCCGTTGCCGGGGCGGATGCCGGCTCAGCCTTGACCTGCGGTTTGGCCGGCTGGCTGGCGAAGAGTTTCTGCCAGTCCAGCTGCCCGTCCGCTTCGCGAGCGGCCCAGGTTTCCAGCTTCTGGCTGCGGATCTTGCCCACGATCACTTGCTGCTTGGCCAGGTCCACCGTGGTTTCACTGACATCCAGGCGTTCGAGTTTCACCAATGGACGGCCATCGGGCGCCTTGATGGAGAAGGGCGCGACACTGACAGCGGCATTGCTGAGCAGCAGCTCAGTGCCCTTGGCCAGGTTGAGTTTGTAGTCGGTGCTGAGGTTCAGGATCCCGTTTTCCAGAACCAGCGGCACGGCGTCGCGCACATAGGGCCACCAGGCTTTCATTTGGCCGCCAGTGACTTTGAGCGTGCCTTGGGAGGCAATCGGTGTGAGGCTGAAATTACCGGTCCAGTCGATCTGCCCGCCCTCGGGGCCTGTCGCCACCAGGGTCATGTCGGCGTTGTCGTCGGGCAGGGTGCTGAGGTTTTTCAGCTCGAAGTCGAGGGTGTCGTAGAGAAACTCAATGGGCTCGCTGGGGCGCAGGTCCTGGAAATGCACATAACCGCCGGCCAACTTGATCCGGTCGACCCGCAGGGGGAACGGTTTGGCCTCGGGGTCGGCGGGCGTCGGTTCGCTGGCCGGCAGCTTGAACAGGCCCAGCAGGTTCAACTGACCGTCCTTGGCGAACACTACGTCGGTCTTGGGCTTGTCCAGCTCGATGTCGACCAGGTGCAGGGCGCCGGACCACAGGCTGTCGAGTTGCACATTGGCGTACAGCCGTTCGAAGCCGATCTGTTCCTTGCCCGGTTCGCCGATATTCAGGCCCCAGAGGGTGAGTTCGAGGCTGAAGGGATTGAGTTCTATACGTTGGATATGCGCCGGCACCGTCGCAAGGGCGGCCAATTGCTGGTTGGCGATGCGCAAGGCGATGCCCGGCAAAATCAGAAAGCCCAACAGGCTGTAGAGGGCCAGTGCGGTCAACAGGGCGCCGATGGCGCGAATCAATCCTTTGGGCATGTGCGGCTTCATCTTGGTGTGAATTCGGAATGCCTTGGAGTATGGCATGCGTTTACGGTTCCGAAGCCAGTGGGAATTATGAGATTTTGTCTGGTTTTCTCGGTGAAAATTCCGGCGTGGGCCTAGCAGGTCGACCAGGCCGAAGAAGCTGAAGGCATAGCGCAACGGCTTGGGCGAGCAATACAGGCGCGTGACGTACTTGATGGCGAACAGTGCGGTGAAGCCCCATTCCAGGCCGATTAGTTGCGCGCTGTACTGGCTGTGAATGCTGTCGAGCATGACCACCAGCAGGCTGGCCAGGATGACCAGTAACAGCCAGCGATCGAAGCGTTGGCCGGCCGCGGTGTCGGTGTGGAAGATGATGTACAGGCGCTGGCGCTAGTTGGCTGGGCTGTCCAGGGTCGGGCTCGGGCTCCCCTGTTCTGCGGGTGGCCGCGGATATGCACGTCAGAGCGTGGCTGCACAAGCGTTCGGTAGGGGCGGACCGGGGGACTGAGCTGGTGCACCCTCCCGAGGCGTCTTTTCGGGCGGGGCTTTGTACCGTTGCGGATCACGAGGGGAGGTTCGGCACCCTGGGCGCTGCCGCGGCGGCCATCCGGAAAATCGTCGAAGTTATTGCAATAAAATAACAAGTCGTCTGCTGAAAAACTGCATTTTTCTGCCTGAGACTTTCGTTCGGCTATGATTGCAAAACGTTACAGTCTGGCACGGGCGTTACTCCATTACCTGTGATTGCCCCGGACTGCCAGCCTCAGGGGAGGCTCGCGGAGGAAATGGACAGGCGCAAGAGTTTGCAACCACAGGCTGTGCGTGCCAGTGCATGTCGCGCGCGCGACAAACAAAAGGAATGCCATGACGACCATAATCGACGCACTCAATACCTTTTTCTGGGGCTATGTCCTGATCTATGTACTCCTGGCGGTTGGGGTCTTCTTCACCATCCGCCTCGGGTTCCTGCAGTTCCGCCATTTCCCCGAATTTTTCCGTTCCGTGCTGCGCGCCCCGGCAACCGACAAGAGCGGTATCACGCCGATCCAGGCGCTGTGCACGAGTCTGGCCTCGCGCGTGGGCACCGGCAATCTGGCCGGGGTGGCCGTGGCCATCACCCTGGGTGGACCTGGCGCGATCTTCTGGATGTGGATGGTGGCTCTGGTCGGCATGGCCACCGCCTATTCGGAAAGCACCCTGGCCCAGTTGTTCAAGGTGCGCACCGAGAGCGGTGAGTTCCGCGGCGGTCCGGCGTTCTACATTGCCAAGGGCCTGAATGCCCCCTGGGCGGCAACGATCTTTTCCATCTGTCTGATTCTGACTTTCGGTTTGGTGTTCAGTGCCGTGCAGGCCAACTCGATCGCCGATGCAACGCTCGGTGCCTTCGGCGTGCCCAAGTTGGCCACCGGGGTTGTCCTGGCCCTGATCTCCGGCGTGGTGATCTTCGGCGGTATCAAGAGAATCGCGCAGATTGCCGAATGGGTCGTGCCTTTCATGGCTGGTGCCTACCTGCTGATGGCGTTGTACGTAATCGGCAACAACCTGTCCGAGGTCCCCGCGGTGCTGGCGACTATCGTCAAGAGCGCCTTCGGCCTGGAAGAGGCGGTCGGCGGCATTGCCGGTGCCATGCTCAATGGCATCAAGCGCGGGCTGTTCTCCAACGAGGCCGGCATGGGCTCGGCACCGAATATCGCCGCGGTAGCGGTTGCCAATCCGCACCATCCGTCCTCCCAAGGGCTGGTGCAGGCGCTCGGGGTGTTCATCGACACGTTGCTGATCTGTACCGCCACCGCGCTCATGATCCTGCTTTCCGGGGTGGTCGCGAGCCCGGAGCTGACGGGCATTCACCTGACCCAGGCAGCGATGAGCGACCACATCGGTGGGGCAGGGACCTACTTCATCGCGATTGCCATCTTCTTCTTTGCCTTCACCTCGATCATTGGCAACTACACCTACGCTGAAAATGCCATGGTGTACTTGAAGTTGAACAACCGTGCCGGGCTTACCGTACTGCGTACGCTGGCCTTGCTGATGGTGGTCTGGGGGGCTTATGCAAGCGTGGCCACGGTCTTCGATGCCGCCGATGCCGCGATGGGGCTGATGGCTACCATCAACCTGGTTGCGATCTGCCTGCTCTCCGGCCTGGTGGCCAAGCTGACCCGCGACTACTTCGCGCAGAACCGTGAGGGCACACCTGCTCTCAACTTGACGGACTATCCGGAGCTCGCTGGGAAAATCGATCAGGAGATATGGGGCGAACAACCCGCGACCGCGGCGCACGTTCTGGGTAGTAAAGCTTAGGACAGCGCCCCGCGGCGTAGCCGGTGACAGGGTTACGCCAGCGGCTTCTGTAATGCTCGTTCAGTTCAAAATGGAGTGCCGCTGCCCTGACGTGTTGACTGCTCATCGGGCACCGGTGGGCTCTGCGCCAGCCCGATGGCCGTCATCCGGACACGTCGAAAAAACAAATCTCCTTCGCCCTGTACCCAACTAGTGTTCTCAAAATCAGAATCCATCGACACCAGGATCGTATCCACCAGCTCGCGTCGCGGGTGATCCTTGGGGATCCGCTGCTCCAGCGTCGTTTAGCTGAACAGGTCGTTTTGCTTGAGATCGGGTCCACGCATCGGCTCGGTCTTCCGCCGACATTGAGGAACATGGCGGGTAGTTTGCCTGATCCCAATTCGGTCCGGCCTTTTTCAACGGCCTGCTAGAGCTGGAGGATCAACGTCTTGAGCGGCGGCTGCTGGTCCCGGGAGGGGAAATCGCTGCCGGGCGTCAACACGCTCCACTCGCGCACCGGACGGCCGGCTTTTTCCGCACAACGCAACACCTGCTCGCGCCAGTCGTCCATGGGCACTTTTGCCAGGTTGTTGCAGCAGATCAGCACGCCATTGTCGGCGGTGGTGAGCAGCGCCGGTTTCAGCAGGCTTTGGTAGTCGCGCAACAGGTCGACGGTGCCGAACGCACTTTTGGCCCAGGCAGGCGGGTCGAGCAGCACCAAATCATACTGGCGTTGCTCCAGGCGCACGTAGCTGGGCAGTTTCTGCCCACGCCGCTGGCTGATAGGCAGGCCGGCCAGTTGGCGGATCGCCGGAAAGTAATCCGACTGCACGAACTCCATCGGCGGCAAATCGGGGTTGAGCAGGCCGTTTTCGCGGCCCACCGCCAGGTTGCCTTCGGCGAAGTCCAGGTTGCACACCTCCCGCGCACCACCGGCCGCAGCGCTCAGGCCGACGCCGCAGGTGTAGGCGAACAGGTTCAACACGCTTTTATTGCGGCTGTGTGCCTTGACCCAGCCCCGGGCGTTGCGCAGGTCCAGAAACAGCAGTGGGTCCTGCCCGGCATGGCGACCGCGGACGCGATAATTCAAGCCCCATTCATGGCCGACCAGGTCTTGCAGGGCGGCGTCGTCCGCCTGATAGACGGTGTCTTGACGGTCGACGCGCGAATTGCCCCGGGCGCGGTCGTTGTAGACCAGCAGCGTTTCCAGGCCCAGCCGTTCGTTGACGATGCCGTGCAGTTGCAGCAGGTCGTCGCGCTCCAGCGACTGATGGAAGCTCTGTACCAGCAGTTGTGGACCGTAGCGGTCGATGGTCAGGCCGGGCGCACCTTCCTGGCTGCCATGGAACAGGCGATAGCAGTCGGTGCCTTGTGGGTGCAGTTGGCCGAGCAGCTCCTGGCGCTGGTCGAGGGCGGCGCGCAGCGCCTGATTCAAGGAAGACATGCCGGGCGCGCCTTAGAGAAATGAAGCGCGGGAGTTTAGCAGTTATGGCTGGCGTGGTCCCTGTGGGAGCGAGCAAGCTCGCTCCCACAGGGAATCCTCAGCGATTGAGGCGTTTGTCGATCAACCCTTCCACCACACTTGGATCGGCCAGGGTCGAGGTGTCGCCGAGGCTGTCGAGTTCGTTGCAGGCGATCTTGCGCAGGATGCGCCGCATGATCTTGCCCGAACGGGTCTTGGGTAGCGCCGGTGCCCACTGGATCAGTTCCGGTTTGGCGAAGCTGCCGATTTCCTTGCTGACGTGGGCCAGCAATTCGTTCTTCAGCGCCTCATTGGCCTCGACCCCGTTCATCGGCGTGACAAAGGCATAGATGCCCTGGCCCTTGAGGTCGTGGGGGTAACCGACGACAGCCGCTTCGGCAATGTTGTCGTGCAGTATCAGGGCGCTTTCCACCTCGGCGGTACCAATGCGATGCCCGGAGACGTTGATCACGTCGTCGATGCGCCCGGTGATCCAGTAGTCGCCGTCTTCGTCGCGACGCGCACCGTCGCCGGTGAAGTAATAGCCGGGGTAGGGTTTGAAGTAGGTGTCGACCATGCGTTGATGATCGCCGTAGACGCTACGAATCTGCCCGGGCCAACTGGATTTGATCGCCAGTACGCCGCTGCCGGGGCCATTTATTTCCTTGCCCACTTCATCCAGCAAGACCGGTTGCACGCCGAACATCGGCCGGGTGGCGCAGCCTGGCTTGAGCCGGGGGGCACTCACCAACGGGCTGAGCATGATGCCGCCGGTTTCGGTCTGCCACCAGGTATCGACAATCGGGCAGCGCTGTTCGCCTACCGTGTTGAAATACCATTCCCACGCCTCCGGGTTGATCGGCTCACCTACACTGCCGAGCAATCGCAGGCTTTTGCGGGACGTTTCCTGCAACGGTCCGGCCCCTTCGCGCATCAGCGCGCGCAGGGCGGTCGGTGCGGTGTAGAAGATGTTGACCTGATGTTTGTCGATCACCTGCCAGAAGCGCGAACTGCTCGGGTGGCTTGGCACGCCCTCGAAGATCAGCGTGGTGGCGCCATTGGCCAGCGGGCCATAGACGATGTAGCTATGGCCGGTGACCCAGCCGACATCGGCGGTGCACCAGAACACTTCGTTGTCGCGGTAGTCGAGCACGTACTTGAACGTCATTGCCGCTTGCAGCAGATAGCCGCCCGTGGTGTGTAGCACACCCTTGGGTTTGCCAGTGCTGCCGGAGGTGTAGAGGATGAACAACGGGTCTTCGGCGTCCATCGGTTCGGGTGGGCAGTCGTCGCTCATCTCGTGCATGGCCTGGTGGTACCACAGGTCACGGCCTTCAACCCAGTTCACCTCGCCCTGGGTACGCTCGACCACCAGTACGGTGCTGACGTTCGGGCAGCTTTCCAGGGCCTTGTCGACGTTACGCTTGAGCGGTACGAAGCGCCCGCCGCGCACACCTTCGTCAGCGGTGATCACGGTGCGGCAATCGGCGTCGAGAATCCGGTCGCGCAGCGAGTCCGGTGAGAAGCCGCCGAACACCACGGAATGCACCGCGCCGATGCGGGTGCAGGCGAGCATGGCGTAGGCGGCCTCGGGGATCATCGGCATGTAGATGCAGACCCGATCGCCTTTATTCACGCCACGGCTTTTCAGCACGTTGGCCAGGCGGCACACATGGTTGTGAAGTTTTTTGTAGGTGATTTCTGCCGATTCGGCGGGGTCGTCG
The DNA here is from genome assembly GCF_963970585.1 of Pseudomonas sp. RL_105y_Pfl2_101. NCBI lineage: Bacteria > Pseudomonadati > Pseudomonadota > Gammaproteobacteria > Pseudomonadales > Pseudomonadaceae > Pseudomonas > Pseudomonas sp. RL_105y_Pfl2_101. The sequence goes on along the minus strand of NZ_CAXAPG010000016.1, from coordinate 34,679 downwards.
CCTTCCCAGATGATTGCCGTCTGGTCGCCGCGCGTTTGCAGGTGACGGTCAATGCAATTGGCGCTGACGTTCAGCTTGCCACCGGCGAACCAGGTCGCGTCGCCGTTCTTGAGGTCATAGCGCTGGACGGTTTGCCAGGGCGTCATCCAGTCGAGAAAGCGGGTGGCCTGCTCGGCCCAGAAGGCGCTGGGGTGTTCGATGGATTCTTTATAGAGCCGCTTGTACTCGTCCTGACTCAATTGCGCAGCCCGGCGGACGGCATCGGCTTGGGGGTACTGGCTGATATCGAACATGACGGTTCCTTATTCTTGTTTTGCGACAAGAGGAGCTGCACGACCCTCGTAGGAGCTGCCGAAGGCTGCGATCTGTTCTCTCATGCCACTTGAGTGCCGAGTGAAAGATCAGATCAAGATCAAAAGATCGCAGCCTTCGGCAGCTCCTACAGTACCGTGTACTCCACGGTTTGCGGGTAACCCGAGCCGTTGGAACTGTCCTGAACGAGAGGTGACAGGGCGGGTGAGCCGCCCTGTCAGACTATCACCCGCGGTGACGTCCGCGGAAGTAGTTGATCAAGCCCTGGGTCGAAGCATCTTCGGCCAAGCTTTCTTCGCGGCCCACCAGGCGGTTGTAGACGCCTTTGCCCAGTTCCTTGCCCAACTCCACGCCCCATTGGTCGAAGGCGTTGATGCCCCAGACCACGCTTTGCACGAACACCTTGTGTTCATACAGCGCCACCAGTGCGCCGAGGCGACGGGGGCTGATGCGTTCGACCACCAGGGTGTTGCTCGGACGGTTGCCTGGGATCACCTTGTGGGAGGCCAGTTTCTGCACCTCTTCTTCGCTGGCGCCTTTGTCCCGCAGCTCGGCTTCGGCTTCGGCGCGGGTCTTGCCGAGCATCAGCGCCTGGCTCTGGGACAGGCAGTTGGCGTACAGCCACTGGTGATGATCGGAAACCGGGTTGAAGCTGACGATCGGCACGATGAAGTCGGCCGGGATCAGCTGGGTGCCTTGGTGCAGCAACTGGTGGTAGGCGTGCTGACCGTTGCAGCCGACGCCGCCCCAGATCACCGGGCCCGTGTCGGTCGACACGGGTGTACCGTCCTGACGCACGCTCTTGCCGTTGGATTCCATGTCCAATTGCTGCAAATGCTTGGTGATGTTACGCAAGTAGTGGTCGTACGGCAGGATCGCATGGCTCTGCGCGCCCCAGAAGTTGCCGTACCACACGCCCAGCAATGCCAGCAGCACCGGCATGTTCTGCTCGAATGGGGCACTCTGGAAATGCTGGTCCATGGAATAGGCGCCGGAGAGCAATTCCTTGAAGTTCGACATGCCGATGGCCAGGGCGATCGGCAGGCCGATGGCCGACCACAGCGAGTAACGCCCGCCGACCCAGTCCCACATCGGGAAGATGTTTTCTTCACGGATGCCGAAGGCTACGGCGGCGGCGTTGTTGCTCGACACGGCGATGAAGTGGCGATACAGCTCCGCTTCGGAGCCACCCTGGGCCAGGTACCAGGCGCGGGCGGCCTGGGCGTTTTTCAGGGTTTCGAGGGTGTTGAAGGATTTCGACGAGACGATGAACAGCGTGGTCTCGGCGCGCAGCTTCATGGTCAGTTCATGGAACTCACTGCCGTCGATGTTCGCCAGGTAGTGGCAGCGAACGCCTTTTTGCGCGTAGGACAACAGCGCTTCGGACACCAGCTCCGGGCCGAGGAAAGAACCACCGATGCCGATGTTCACCACGTCGGTGATCGGCTTCTCGGTGTAGCCGCGCCACAGGCCGTCGTGAATGCGGCCCACCAGGTCGGTGATCTGGTTCAGCACTTTATGCACGTCCGGCATCACGTTGACGCCGTTGACCAGCAACTTGTCGCCCACTGGCCGACGCAGGGCCGTGTGCAGGGCAGGGCGGTTTTCCGAGGCGTTGACGATTTCGCCTTCGAACAGCGACTTGATCGCGCCCTTGAGGTCGACGTCGTTGGCCAGGCCCACCAGCAGGTCGCGGGTCTGGGCGTTGATCAGGTTTTTCGAGTAGTCGAGAAACAGACCGCAGCTCGACAGGGTGAATTGAGTGAAACGCTGCGGATCGGCATTGAACGCTTCGCGCATGCTGAAATCCTGCATGGCTTTGCGGTGGTCATTCAGCGCTTGCCAGGCTGGCAGAGCGGTCACGTCATGAGGGGTTCGGTAATACGCCATCGCTGCGGGTTTCCTTTTTACTTGAACGACCTTTTGTACACTAAAAATTCCGGCGCGGCTCCAGGTGGGCGTCCGGACACTGCATCGACACGATCGCCGGACGCAGGGCGACTACAGTAAACCTCGTGTTGCGATCTGTCTTGGCTTTGTCTGACCGATTCCCGGTACTTTTTTATACAACGGGGCGGGAAGGGGGGCGCTGTGGGAGCAAACGCTTGCTCGCGACGAAGTGGTCAAGTTCGACACGCATGTCGAGTTTCAGACCGCTATCGCGAGCAAGCGTTGTTCCCACAAGGCCCATCCCCGGATTGGGGCGGGTGTGGGTTCAGGCGGGCGTGTCGAGGTTCAGGTGCAGGTTGTCGATCAGGCGCGTGGTATCGAGGAAGGCCGCCACCAGAATCACAAGGTCACGGTCCTCGCCCAATGCCGGGCGCAAGGTCTTGGCGTGACGGATTTCCAGGTAGTCGGGACGCAGGCCGGCGGCTTTGAGTTGCTTGAGCTGCTCATCGATCAGCGCCGGGAAATCTCGTCGGCCCTGTTTGATGGCCTCGGCGATCTGGCTCAGGGCACGATAGACCACGGGCGCGACGGCGCGTTGATCCGGGCTGAGAAAGCCGTTGCGCGAGGACAGCGCCAGGCCGTCCTCGGCGCGAACCGTCGGCTCGCCGATGATCTGGATCGGCATGTTCAGGTCATGGACCAGTGCGCGAATCACTGCCAGTTGCTGGAAGTCTTTCTGACCAAACACCGCCAGGTCAGGCTGGACCATGTTGAACAACTTGCTGACCACCGTCGCCACACCTTCGAAATGCCCTGGACGGCTGGCACCGCACAAACCTTCGGACAATTGCGGGACGCTGACCCGGGTCTGCCCGGCCATGCCATCGGGGTACATCTCTTCGACGCTGGGGGCAAACAGCAGATGGCAGCCGGCCTGGAGCAGCTTTTCCTGGTCGGCCGCCAGGGTGCGGGGGTATTTTTCCAGGTCTTCGCCGGCACCAAATTGCAGGGGGTTGACGAAAATACTCGCCACCACGAAGTCGGCCCGTTGCGCGGCCTTGGTGACTAGCGCCACGTGGCCTTTGTGCAGGTTGCCCATGGTCGGCACGAAGGCGATACGTTTGCCTTCGTCGCGGGCACGGGCCACGGCGGCCCGCAGTTCGCGTACGGTTTTGACGGTGTTCATGCAGAAAACCCGTGTTCGGCGCCAGGGAACGTCGCAGCCTTGACTTCGGTGACGTAGGCACCCAGGGCACCCTGGATGGACGTTTGCCCAGCCATGAAGTTCTTCACGAATTTGGGCACATGACCGGTGATCGATAGCCCGAGCATGTCGTGCAGCACCAGCACCTGGCCATCGGTGGCGTGGCCGGCGCCGATTCCGATGACCGGAATCTTCACCGCCTGGGTGATTTCTTCTGCCAGCTCGCTGGGCACGCATTCGAGCACCAACATCGCCGCGCCAGCCTGCTCCAGTGCAATCGCATCGGCGCGCATCTGCCGCGCCTGGTTCTCATTGCGGCCCTGGACTTTGTAGCCACCGAGGATATTGACCGCTTGTGGGGTCAGGCCCATGTGCGCGCACACCGGGATACCCCGCTCGGCCAGCAGCCGAATCGAATCGGCCAGCCACAACGCGCCTTCGACCTTGACCATGTGGGCTCCGGCCTGCATCAGCATGGCGCTGTTGGTCATGGTTTGTTCGAGGGTGGCGTAAGCCATGAACGGCAGGTCGGCGAGAATCAGTGCATCGGTGTTACCGCGTTTGACGGCGGCCACATGGTAGGCCATCTCGGCGGTGGTCACCGGCAGCGTGCTGTCGTGACCTTGCAGCACCATGCCGAGGGAATCGCCCACCAGCAACACTTCGACACCGGCCTCATTGCAGGCGTGGGCGAACGTTGCGTCATAGCAGGTCAGCATGGTGATTTTTTCACCTTTTTGCTTGAAACCTTGCAGCGTGGTCAGGGTAATAGCTGGCATGAAAAAGTCCTCATTAGGCGCTCGTGAACTACTGCGAGTAACGCGCATGATTCGTCATTGATACAGGCGCACCTTCTATCCATGGTGCTTGTAAGGCCTGGATTGCGCCCTTCAGCGCCGCGTTGGCGGCAACGGGACGCCTATAGTCGTGAGGAGCACTCGGGAAGTCAATTGGATGTGTTACCGCCGGGTGTTACCGGGGTTACTGATGCGTTTCAGCGTCGAGGCGTGTTTTGGATTTGACTGCTGGCACCCTCAGGGGGGCATCAGTTCGCAGGCAAGCGTTCCAGGCCGGCGAATGGGCACGCCGCAAGGAGATCCTTGAGTAAGCGCCCATCGGCCAGGCGCAGGTCGGCGGGCGCCAATTCCGCCAGCGGATACAGCACGAAGGCCCGGGCCTGCAGGTGGTAGTGGGGGACCTTGAGGCGAGGCTCGTCGATCAGGTGATCGCCGAACAGCAGGATGTCCAGGTCCAGGGTGCGCGGGCCCCAGCGTTCGAGGCGTTCGCGACCTTGTCCGGTTTCGATGGCTTGCAGCGCATCGAGCAGGTCCAGCGGTGCCAGGCTGCTGTCCAGCGCCGCCACTGCGTTGGTGTAGCGCGGCTGGCCGGGCAGCAGGGAATCGCTTTGATAAAACGCCGAGACCCTCACCCGTTGGGTGCCGGGCAATTGCGCCAGCGCCTGGATGGCGCTGCGCAATTGTTCGGCGGGTTCGGCCAGGTTGCTGCCCATGCCGATATAGATGCGTTCCATCGATTACTCGCCCGATGCGCTTGGTGCACCGGCACGCTTGCGTTTGGCTCCGCTGCTGCGACGGCGCTTGCGTGGGCCGCTGGCGCCGTCATCCTTGCCGCTGAGCTCGCGAATCATGTCGCGGCGCTCGCTGTCGTTGGCGTCCTGGTAATCGGTCCACCATTCGCCCAGGCCATCGGTCTGCTCGCCTGCGCTTTCACGCAGCAGCAGGAAGTCGTAGCCAGCGCGGAAACGCGGGTTGTCCAGCAGCAGGTCGGCACGTTTGCCGCTGCGCCGTGGCAGGCGTTCCTGCATGTCCCAGATCTCGCGGATCGGCATCGTGAAGCGTTTTGGAATGGCAATGCGCTGGCACTGTTCGGCGATCAGCTCGTGGGCCGCTTCCTGCATCGCCGGGATCGGCGGCATGCCGCGATCTTGCAGGCGCAACACCCGGGCCGGCAGGGCAGGCCAGAGCAACGCGGCAAACAGGAACGCAGGTGTCACCGGCTTGTTCTGCTTAATGCGCAGGTCGGTGTTGATCAGTGCATCGCTGATCAGGGTGTGGGTGTAGGTCGGGTTGTGCTCCAGAGCCTCGGCACTGGCGGGGAACAGCGGGTCGAATAACTGCAGGTCCACCAGCATCTCGAAGGTGTCTGCCGCGTTACCCGACAGGAACAGCTTGAGCACTTCCTCGAACAGGCGCGCAGAAGGGATTTCCCGCAGCATCGGCGCCAGTTCGCGAATCGGCACGGCGCTGTGTTTTTCGATGCCGAAATCCAGCTTGGCGGCGAAACGCACGGCCCGCAGCATTCGCACCGGGTCTTCCTGGTAGCGCTGCTTGGGGTCGCCAATCAGGCGGATCAGGCGATTGCGAATGTCGTGTACGCCGTTGGCGTAATCGAGGATGCGCTCGCTGACCGGATCGTAATACAGGGCGTTGATGGTGAAGTCGCGGCGTTGCGCGTCTTCTTCCAGCGTGCCGTAGACGTTATCGCGCAGGATGCGCCCGCTCTCGTTGCGGGAAGACTGGTTGCTGTCTTCCTCTTCATCGTTTTGCGGGTGATTGGCGCGGAAGGTCGCCACTTCGATGATTTCGCGACCGAAGTGGATGTGGACCAGCTTGAAGCGCCGGCCAATGATCCGCGCATTGCGAAATTCGGCCCGTATTTGTTCCGGCGTGGCGCTGGTGGCGACGTCGAAATCCTTGGGGGTGATGTTGAGCAGCATGTCGCGCACGCAGCCACCGACCAGGTAAGCCTGGTAGCCGGCGTTCTGCAAACGTTCGACGATGTTCACCGCATAACGGCTGAACTGGGCCTTTTGCAATGAATGCTGGCCGCTGTTGAGCACTTCAGGCGTGCTGCGAATGTGTTGCGTACGACGCAAGGGAGAACGGAATGACTGGAACAGCTTCTTCAGCATGGGATGCACTGTTTGAAGGAATATTCGGCCAAAAACGAAGAGTGACCGCATGATGGGCCGAGATTCTAGCATTTAGTCGAGGGATGGTGTAGGACGGAGCAATTTAGAGCTGCAAGCTTCAGCGACAAGCCTTGTAGGCTACGGGGAGGCGGGAACGACAGAAACCACAAGGGGAGCCGAAGCTCCCCCAGAATTAGTTGCGTGCTCTATTTTTATTATTGGTTTTGGGCTTCTTGTTTTTGTTGAGTGCCCGCGTCACGAGGTTTTCCCTTCGTGACCCTCCCAATCGGGAGCCAAGAGCAAACGGATTGCTTTGGTCGCTGTGTTGCAGTGATCAATCGATCCAACCAGTTCAGGCACCTGTCTTGAGACAGTTTTTATTGTTCTCGGCCTGGTTGTGGGGCAAGCCCCAAATACAACGCCTCTCCAAAAGAATCAGTTAGCTGCGCCTCTCGCCGTCTTGTTTTTATTGTGCGTGAGTCGATTCGTCTTATTTTTATTGTCTTTTGCATTGCTTGTTATTGTTCTTGTACCAAAGCTATAGCAGGGTGCGTGCCAACTTTTGCGTGGCCCAGCGAAATCGGGGGTTCTAGGGTTATAACTATTTTTTCGGGGCGAAAAAAAGCCGGGGTTTCGTTACCGTAAACCCCGGCTTCTGTTACGTGAAAAAGCTGAGGTAACAGTTTTTTCACATTCGGCGGTGTTACCCCCACACCTCAGCTTTCGCTGGTCGCTCCGGTCTTGCGCCGTGGAATTCCCAGGCGCTGGCGACGTTCCCACAGGCACTTGCGGCTTACGCCCAGTTTGCGTGCCAGTTCGGTCTCGGTCATGTGGTCCTGGTGCTCCAGGACGAAGTGCTGGAAGTAGTCCTCCAAGGACAGGTCTTCGGTGGGTTCGTGGCTGGTGTTGTTGGCAGCACCGCCCTGTTGCGGGGCCAGGCCGATGAATTCTTCGTCGTCCAGGTCGCTCAGTTCGATGTCGATGCCCAGCAAGTCGGCAGAGATTTCCGGGCTCTCGCACAGGATTACCGCCCGCTCGACCGCGTTTTCCAGCTCTCGAACGTTACCCGGCCAGGCGTAATGACGAATGGCCTGTTCGGCGTCCGGGGCGAACTTGAGATCGGTGCGGTTGACCCGCGCGCTCTGGCGAGCCAGGAAGGCCTGGGCGATTTCATTGACGTCCGCGCCACGCTCGCGCAGGGCGGGGAGCTTCAAGGCGATCACGTGCAAGCGGTAATACAAGTCTTCGCGGAACTGGCCGATCTTTGCCAGGCTCTTGAGGTCACGGTGGGTGGCCGCGATCAGGCGGACATCGACCTTTTGCGACTGCACCGAGCCGACCCGGCGAATTTCGCCTTCCTGAAGCACCCGCAGCAACCGCGCCTGGGCTTCCAGTGGTAGCTCGCCGATTTCATCAAGGAACAGCGTGCCGCCGTCCGCCGCTTCCACCAGCCCGGCGCGTCCGGCGCTGGCGCCGGTGAACGCGCCTTTCTCGTGACCGAACAGTTCAGACTCAATCAGGCTTTCCGGAATCGCCGCGCAGTTCACCGAGATCATCGGTGCCTTGGCCCGGCGTGACAGGTTGTGCAGGGCACGGGCTACCAGCTCCTTGCCGGTACCGGACTCGCCCTGGATCAGGACATTGGAGTCGGTCGGCGCCACTTTGCGGATCTTGCCGTACAGGTCCTGCATGGGCGGGCAGGAACCGATGATGCCGATTTCGCCATTATTGTTGCTGGCGCCGGCTTTCGCCGAGGCACTGGCCTTGCCAACGGGCTCCACCGGGTTGCTGGTCGCCGTCTGTCGGTCGCGCAGGATGCGGGCCACGGCCTGGAGCATCTCGTCGTGGTCGAACGGTTTGGCGATGTAGTCCACCGCGCCCATTTTCATGGAGTCGACCGCCGAGCGCAGGCTGGCGTAACTGGTCATGATCAGCACGGGGGTGCCCTGGCCAAGCTTGATCAGCTCGGTACCCGGGGCACCAGGCAGGCGCAGGTCGCTGACGATCAGGTCAAACGTTGGAATGCTGAAACGTTCTTGTGCTTCCTGCACTGAACCGGCTTCGCTGACCTGGTACTGGTTGCGTTCCAGCAGGCGGCGCAAGGCGGAGCGGATAATTGTTTCGTCTTCGACGATCAAAATGTGCGGCATTGATTCGATTCTCTCGACGGTCTCAGTTCACAGCGGACGTCGCTTCGACATGACGCGGCAAGGTCACCCGGATACGGGTGCCGCGTTGGCTTTGTACATCAGCCGGGCTGTCGATGGTGATTTGTCCATAATGCTCTTCAACGATGGAATAGACCAGTGCGAGGCCCAGACCGGTGCCTTCGCCAGGATCCTTGGTGGTGAAGAAGGGTTCGAACAATCGGTCCATGATGTTCTGTGGGATGCCGCTGCCTTCGTCTTCGATGATCAGGTCGACCGTGTGTTCGAAGGCTTCGCTCTTGACCCGCACCGCGCTGCCGGCCGGTGACGCGTCCCGCGCGTTGGATAGCAGGTTGATCAACACCTGGGCGAGCCGCTGGGGGTCGCCATCGACCCAATGCTCCGGATCGCACAGGTTGAAGAATTGCACCTCGAAATTGCGCCGGTTGAGCGCCAGCAGACCAATGGCATCCTGGGCCACTTCGGCCAGGCAGACGGGCTCGTCATTGTGTTGGTGACCGCCGGCATGGGCGAAGCTCATCAGCGACTGGACGATGCGCGACACGCGTTTGGTCTGTTCGAGAATCTGGCCGCTGATTTCCGTCAGCTCGCCGTCGTCCTCGCGTTCTTCGCGCAGGTTCTGCGCCAGACAGGCGATGCCGGTGATCGGGTTACCGATTTCGTGGGCCACCCCGGCAGCCAGCCGACCGATGCTTGCCAGTCGTTCGGAGTGGACCAGCTTGTCTTCGAGCATCTGGGTATCGGTCAGGTCTTCGACCAGCAGCACCAGGCCGCTGTTACCGGGTGCCAACGGCTCGTCGATCGCTGCCTTGTGCAGGTTCAGCCAACGGGTCTGGCCGTCGAGGGCCAGGTGCTGTTTGTGCAAGTGCTCGTCCGGCAGGTCGATGAAACCTTGCAACAAACCTTTCCACGGCTCGCCCAGGGTGCTCAGGCGTGAACCGACCACGCGCTGGGCCGCGATCCCGGTGAGTTCTTCCATGGCCTTGTTCCACATCAGGATTTCCTGGTCCTTGGCCAGGGAGCACACGCCCATCGGCAGTTCCTGCAGGGTCTGGCGGTGGTAACGGCGCAAGGCGTCCAGTTCGGCGGCAAGGCCCGTGAGGCGCGAATGGTAATCCTCGAGGCGGCTTTCGATGAAGTGGATGTCCTCGGTGACGTAGTTTTCGCCGCCGGCCTTGTAGGGCAGGAATGTCTCGACCATGTCCTGGGCCACGCTGGGGCCCATCAGGCCGGACAGGTTGGCCTCGATCCGGTCCCGCAGGCGACGCAAGGCATACGGGCGACGTTCATCGAAGGGCAGGTAGAGGTCGCGCAGGGCCTGTTCGACTTCCTTTTGCGCGGCCTTGGCGCCCAAAGGCTTGGCCAGTTGCGTGGCAAACTCCTGGGGCGAGGCGGCGTGCAGTTCACGACGCTGCGGGCGGCGGACATTGTCCACCGCGCAGGCTTCGGCGGCGCTGGCCTCTTCGCTGCTGGCGTTGGTGAACAGCGAGATCAGGGTGAACATCAGCACGTTCGCCGCCAGGGAGGCGATGGCCGCCATATGCCAACTGGTGTCGTCGAGCACATAGATCATGTTCAACAGCGGAATATAGAAGCCTTGCAGGTTGCCCATCAGCGGCAACAGCATCGCGACCAGCCATACCAGGATCCCTGCCAGCAGGCCGGCGATGAAGCCGCGACGGTTGGCGGTCGGCCAATACAGCACCGACAGCACGCCGGGCAGGAACTGCAAGGTGGCAACGAAGGCGACGATACCTAGGTTGGCCAGGTCCTGTCCCTCACCCAGCATCAGGTAAAAACCGTAGCCGGCCATGATGATCGCGACGATCAGCGCCCGCCGTGTCCATTTCAGCCAGCGGTAGATATTGCCTTCGGCCGGTGGCTGGTAGAGCGGCAGCACCAGGTGGTTGAGGGCCATGCCCGACAATGCCAGCGTGGTGACGATGATCAAGCCACTGGCCGCCGACAGGCCTCCGACATACGCCAGCAACGCCAGGGCCTTGCTGTTGGCGGCGATGCCGATGCCCAGGGTGAAATATTCCGGATTGGTACTGGCGCCCAGCTTCAAGCCGGCCCAGAGGATCAGCGGTACCGCCAGGCTCATCAGCAGCAGGAACAGTGGCAGGCCCCAACTGGCGCTGACCAGCGAGCGTGGGTTGAGGTTTTCGGTAAAGGTCATGTGGTACATGTGCGGCATCACGATGGCCGATGCGAAGAACACCAGCAACAGCGTGCGCCATGGGCCTTCCTGCAAGGGCGTGTGCAGGGCGGCGAGGGCTGTCTGGTTCTGCAGCAGCCACACTTCCAGCTGTTGCGGGCCATCGAACACGCCGTACAGGGCATAGAGACCGACACCACCGATGGCAATCAGCTTGATCACCGATTCGAAAGCGATGGCGAACACCAGGCCTTCGTGTTTCTCCCGTGTGGCGATGTGTCGGGAGCCAAAGAAAATCGTGAACAGGATGATCAGCACGCAGAAGCTCAGTGCCACCCGGTGCTGCACCGGCTCGCGGGTCAGGATGCTGATGGAGTCGGCCACGGCCTGGATCTGCAGGGCCAGCAGCGGTAATACCCCGACCAGCATGAAGATCGTGGTCAGCGCGCCGGCCCAGGTGCTGCGAAAACGAAAGGCGAATAGGTCGGCCAGCGACGACAGTTGGTAGGTGCGGGTGATTTTCAGGATCGGGTAGAGCAACACCGGCGCTAGCAGGAACGCGCCCGATACACCGAGGTAACTGGAGAGGAAACCATAGCCGTACTGGTAGGCCAGCCCGACCGTGCCATAGAACGCCCATGCGCTGGCATAGACACCCAGCGACAGGGTGTAGGTCAGCGGGTGGCGGATGATCGCCCGGGGGATCATGCCTCGTTCGCTGATCCAGGCTACGCCGAACAGCACTGCCAGGTAGGCGGCGCTGATCAGGATCATCTGGGTCAGGCTAAAGCTCATCGGCATCTTTTTGGCTCTGCAGGATGAAGGTCACGACAATCAGGATCAGCCAGAGCAGATATGGCCGATACCAGGCACCCGTGGCATCGATCCACCAATCCATGATGGCCGGGGAGAACAGATAAATCCCCACTACCAGGAGCAGGACCAAGCGATAGATATACATCCCGGCCTCTCTAATTTATGCGCGTGCCCAAAAAACGTGCGGCGATGGTAACGGATGGGCGCCAAGCTGCAAGGGCCGTCAACGTATTTGCGCTTCGGGCAGGCTCAGTGTGCGCGGGATCTTGCCCGCATCCCAGTGGCGAATGCCCCAAGCCAGCAGTTCCCGTGGGCTGGCATCGACCAGTTCGATACCCGGTTGCTGGCCCAGCGCACGCAATGCCCGTAACAGCAGTGCCGTGGCCTGATCGGCCGCCAGGGGCGGTGACCGGTAGGATTTACCGAGTTTGTGCCCGTCGGGCTGGGTGATCAGCGGCACATGCAGGTAACGCGGTTGCGGCAACCCGAGCAGTTCTTGCAGGTAGAGCTGGCGCGGCGTGGAGTCCAGCAGGTCGGCGCCGCGCACGATATCGCTCACCCCTTGCCAGGCGTCGTCCAGGACCACGGCCAGTTGATAGGCGTAGAGCCCGTCGCGGCGGCGGATCACGAAGTCACCGACCTCACGACCCAGGTGCTGGCGGAACTCGCCCTGGACCCGGTCAGTGAAGTGGTACTCAAGCTCGGGGACGCGCAGGCGGATGGCGGCGTTCTCGGTGCCGTGCCCGGCGTTGCGGCACAATCCCGGGTAAATGCCCTGGTAGGCTTCCAGTTGTTTGCGCGAACAGGTGCAGGCGTAGGCCAGGCCTTGGCTGAACAGCCGGTTGATGACCTGATCGTAGGCGTCATGGCGCTCACTCTGGCGAACCATCTCGCCGTCCCATTCGAATCCGTAGCTTTCCAGTGCCTTGAGAATCGCCGCTTGTGCGCCCGGTTCCTCCCGGGGCGGGTCGAGGTCCTCCATGCGCAGCAACCAGCGCCCGCCCACGGCCCGGGCATCCAGGTACGAGGCCAGTGCGGCGACCAGTGAACCGAAGTGCAAGTGGCCGCTGGGGGTGGGGGCGAAGCGTCCGATGTAGGGGGTGGTGGCAGTCATAGGGCGAATGTTACTGGGTCCGGGCGGGCAGAGGCATACATCTTGTGATCACGGTATTCCCCTGTGGGAGCGGGCTCACTAGGCTTGGGTAAACAACGCAAACAAAAAACGGAGCGTATGAACGCTCCGTTTCGGTGACAGCCCCGGCGATTACTTGCCGACCTGTTTTTCCTTGATTTCCGCCAAGGTCTTGCAGTCGATGCACAGGTCGGCCGTCGGGCGGGCTTCCAGGCGGCGAATGCCGATCTCGATGCCGCAGGACTCGCACCAACCGTATTCTTCGTCTTCGATCAGTTGCAGGGTCTTGTCGATTTTCTTGATGAGCTTGCGCTCGCGATCACGGGCGCGCAGTTCGAGACTGAACTCTTCTTCCTGACTGGCACGGTCGGCCGGGTCGGGGAAGTTGGCCGCTTCGTCTTTCATGTGATCCACGGTGCGGTCGACTTCCTGCATCAAGTCCTGTTTCCACTTGTTCAGGATCTTGGTGAAGTGCGCGCGCATGGGGACGCCCATGTACTCTTCGCCAGCTTGCGGGACGTAAGGCTCAAACCCGCTGAGCGCGTTATTTTGATTTTGCTTTGCTTGGGTGGGCATGAATGGACCGCCTCTACTCTTGTAATCCACTACGCAGGATTGCTCCATCACCGACACCTGCCGGCCCTGCGGCTGCAAGCGGGCGAACTTACCAGATCAAATCGGGCCGCGCCACTCCCGGTTGTCGAGCCTGCGGTGGCTGGGGCCTGTAAAACGTGACCGGGTTCGCTTCGGTGAGAATGTAAACCTGCTCAATGCTTGATTCTAGTCAAGCCTGGGCCAGTCGCGGGAGTCATTTCCTGCAATCCACGGCCTCAGACCGCTCGCGGTTTGCGCGCGTTCCCGCAGTTGTTTCTGACTTGGCTGGAGAGTTGGGTAGAATCGGTTCTTTTTCCCCTGAAGGAAGGCCAATGGCTCAGCCCTACAGTGCGCGCAGCCGCGCCATCGAACCTTTCCATGTGATGGCGTTGCTGGCCCGTGCCAACGAACTGCAGGCCGCCGGGCATGACGTCATCCACCTGGAGATCGGCGAACCGGACTTCACCACCGCCGAGCCGATCATCCAGGCAGGTCAGGCCGCGCTGGCGGCGGGCAAGACCCGTTACACCGCGGCCCGTGGCATTCCCGAGCTACGCGAGGCCATCGCCGGTTTCTACGGCCAGCGCTATGGGGTGGAGATTGACCCCCGGCGCATCCTCGTGACCCCGGGCGGGTCCGGAGCGTTGCTGCTGGCCAGCGCCTTGCTGGTGGACCCAGGCAAGCATTGGCTGCTGGCCGACCCGGGTTATCCGTGCAACCGTCATTTCTTGCGTCTGGTCGAAGGGGCGGCGCAATTGGTGCCGGTGGGGCCGGAGGTGCGTTACCAATTGACGCCAGACCTGGTGAACCGCCACTGGAACCAGGACAGCGTCGGTGCGTTGGTGGCCTCACCGGCCAACCCGACCGGGACGATTCTCTCCCGGGACGAGCTGGCCGGACTGTCCAAGGTCATCAAGGACCACAACGGCCATCTGGTGGTGGACGAGATCTATCACGGCCTGACCTACGGCACCGATGCCGCCAGCGTGCTGGAAGTCGATGACGACGCCTTTGTCCTTAACAGTTTCTCCAAGTATTTCGGCATGACCGGCTGGCGACTTGGCTGGCTGGTGGCCCCTTCGGCGGCTGTCAGCGAGCTGGAAAAGCTCGCGCAGAACCTCTACATCAGTGCGCCGAGCATGGCCCAGTACGCCGCCCTGGCGTGTTTCGAGCCCGCGACCATCGAGATATTCGAGCAGCGGCGGGCCGAGTTCGCGCGGCGTCGTGACTTTCTACTGCCGGCCTTGCGTGAATTGGGCTTCGGTATTGCGGTGGAGCCGGAAGGGGCGTTTTACCTCTATGCCGACATCAGTGCGTTCGGCGGCGATGCCTTTGCGTTTTGCCAGCACTTCCTGGAAACCGAGCATGTGGCCTTCACGCCGGGCCTGGATTTCGGCCGCCATCAGGCCGACCACCATGTGCGTTTCGCCTACACCCAGAGCCTGCCGCGGCTACAGGAAGCGGTGGCACGAATCGAACGCGGACTACGGAGCTGGCAAGGCTGATGCGTTTTTCTCCTGCGTTGGAAGAAGGTCGCTTGATTCGACGTTACAAGCGTTTTCTCGCCGATATCGAGACTGTTCATGGCGAACTGCTCACTATTCACTGCCCTAACACCGGATCGATGCTCAATTGCATGGCTGAAGGCGCGCGTGTCTGGTTCAGTCGCTCCAGCGACCCCAAGCGCAAGTTGCCCGGAACCTGGGAAATCGGCGAAACCCCTCAAGGGCGGCTCGCCTGCATCAATACCGCGCGGGCCAACGCGTTGATCGAAGAAGCCTTGCGCGCCGGCGTCATCAGCGAACTGAACGGGTTCACCGGGCTCAAGCGTGAAGTGGCTTATGGTGTGGAAAACAGCCGTATCGATTTTCGCCTGGACTACGACCAAGGCTCGGCCTGGGTCGAAGTCAAAAGTGTCACGCTGGGGTTCGATGGCACGAATGTGGCGGCGTTTCCCGATGCGGTGACCCTGCGCGGGGCCAAGCACCTGAGGGAACTCGCCTGCCTGGCCCGGGAAGGTGTGCGGGCGGTGCAGCTGTATTGTGTGAACCTGAGTGGCATCCAAGCGGTGCGCCCGGCACAGGAAATCGACCCGGTGTACGCCGCGGCCCTGCGTGATGCGGTGGCGGCGGGTGTGGAGGTGCTGGCCTACGGGGTCACGCTGACGACCGAGCAGATGTGGGTGGACCGCGCGTTGCCAGTGTTGCTAGAGCTCGACCCAGATGCCTTGCTCGTCCTCCCGGCTGTCTAGGGCCGCGAGGAACTGACCGGCGCAGGGGCCGGCCACGCATTCACCGCTCTCGATCAGAAACAGCGCGCCGTGGGTGGCGCATTGGATCAGGCTGGCGCTGGGGTCGAGGAACTGGTCGGGTTGCCATTCCAGCGGCACGCCACGGTGCGGGCAGCGGTTGAGATAGGCATACACCTGGCCGGCACGCCGCACGGCCAGTACTTTGCGCCCATCGAGGTCGAAACCGCGACTGCCGTTGTCGGGCAATTGGGCGGCGGTACAAAGAAGCTTCATGGGTGTCCTTGGTAAAAAACTGTGGGGGCGAGCTTGCTCGCGAATGCGGTGTGTCATACAGCACTGCGTTTCCTGACACTCTGCATTCGCGAGCAAGCCCGCTCCCACAGGGTTCTTTCATTTATCTGGGAAGATCCACGCTTGACGGTCAAATGAAAACAATTATCAAATGGCGCCTTCTTCACAGGTGGCTGAGGATACTTGGCCATGCCCGGTCCTGTGAAAAACTTCTTTGAGGAAGCTGCCCGATGCGCCTGAACATCCGCGTTGTTACGTTCTGTGTCGCACTGCTGCTCAACCAGGGGGCCAGCGCGGCCCAATTGCCGCAACGCTGGGTCAGCGCCGGCGGTGCCGTGTCGGAGTGGGTCAGTGCGCTGGGGGGCGAGTCGAAGCTGGTCGGCGTGGACTCCACCAGCCAGCATCCTGAGCCCCTGCGGGCCTTGCCCAGTATCGGCTACCAGCGACAGCTGTCGGCGGAGGGCGTGCTGAGCCTGCGTCCGCAGATCCTGGTCGGCACCGAGGAAATGGGACCTCCGCCCGTACTGGCGCAAATTCGCAGCGCCGGCGTGCAGGTTGAACTGTTCTCGGCCACACCAGACCTGCCGGCCTTGCAGGGGAATTTGCGGCATCTGGGACAACTGCTGGGGGCCGAGGGCGAGGCGGCGCGGTTGTTCGACCTTTATCAAAAACAACTCACCCAGCAACAGGCTCGGGTGGCCGAAGCCCAGCGCAAACAAAAGGCTCCCGGCGTATTGCTATTGGTGGGCAGTTCCGGCGGCAAGGCGCTGGTTGCTGGCAAGGGCACTTCCGCTGATTGGCTGTTACAGCAGGCCGGCGGTCACAACCTGGCGACCCACAGTGGTTACAAATCTTTTTCCGTCGAAACCCTGGCCAGCCTGAATCCGCAAGTGCTGGTCTTTGCCGACCGTGCCTTGAACGGTGAAGAAGCGCGTGCGGCGCTGTTCAGGGAAAACCCGATTCTTTCCTCGACCCGTGCCGCCAGGGACGGGCGCGTCATGGAACTTGATCCAACGCTGCTGGTCGGTGGGTTGGGCCCGCGGTTGCCACAATGCCTGGTGACACTGACGGCGGGCTTCTATCCGGCTGCGCCGGCCACGGCGCCATGACCTCGTTGGTCAAGCCACGCACCTTGTTCATCGGCCTGGGTCTGCTGTGCCTGCTGGCAACCTGGCTGTCCCTGGCCCTGGGGCCGGTAAGCTTGCCGCTGCTCGACACCTTGCGCGCCGCCTTGCGTCTGTTGGGTTTGCCGGTGGCCGTCGATGGCCTGGAGCAGGCCGAACTGATCCTCGGTCAGATCCGTTTGCCGCGTACCTTGCTGGGGTTGGCGGTGGGCGGGGTGTTGGCGTTGTCCGGTGTGGCGATGCAGGGTCTGTTTCGTAACCCACTGGCGGACCCGGGGTTGGTGGGCGTCTCCAGCGGTGCGGCTTTGGGCGCAGCCTTCGCCATTGTCGGTGGCTCGGCGCTGGGTGGGTTGCCCGAAGCCTTTGGCCCCTACGTGTTGTCGTTGTGCGCATTCCTTGGCGGGCTTGGTGTTACGGCACTGGTCTATCGTCTCGGTCGACGCAACGGCCAGACCCATGTCGCGACCATGCTCCTGGCCGGTATTGCCCTGACCGCACTGTCCGGTTCCGCCGTTGGTCTATTGACCTACCTGGCGGATGACGCGACCCTGCGCACCCTGACGTTCTGGAACCTAGGCAGTCTCAACGGCGCCAGCTATGCGCGGTTGTGGCCGCTGCTGCTGGTCAGCGCCGGTGTGGCGCTCTGGCTGCCTCGCCGGGCACGGGCGCTCAATGCGCTGTTGTTGGGTGAGTCCGAGGCCGCCCACTTGGGTGTTAACGTCGAAGCCCTCAAGCGTGAGCTGGTGTTTTGTACGGCGCTGGGGGTCGGCGCGGCCGTGGCGGCGGCGGGCATGATCGGTTTCGTCGGGCTGGTGGTGCCGCATCTGGTGCGCCTGGTGGCGGGTCCTGACCACCGGGTGTTGCTGCCCGCTTCAGTGCTGGCGGGTGCGAGTTTGTTGTTGCTCGCCGACCTGGTGGCACGCTTGGCGCTGGCCCCGGCGGAATTGCCGATCGGCATTGTCACGGCCTTCATCGGCGCGCCATTTTTCCTTTATCTATTGGTACGAGGGCGCGCCTGATGCTGCGAGCGCAGAACTTGCACATCCACCGTGGCCGGAAAACCGTGCTGGCGGAGATCGATCTGCTGCTCAATCCCGGCGAAGTGCTCGGTGTGCTCGGGCCCAACGGTGCGGGTAAAAGTACCCTTTTGGCGGGCCTGTGTGGCGAATTGCGCCCGGCCCAGGGGCAGGTCTGGCTCGATGACCGGCCGCTGGCTCAGTGGCACGGTGCCGAGCGCGCCCGGCGCCTGGCGGTCTTGCCGCAGTCCTCGACCCTGGATTTTGCCTTCCGTGTCGAGGAAGTCGTCGGCATGGGGCGCCTGCCGCACCAGAGTGGTCGGCTGCGCGACGAGCAAATTGTCGCTGCCGCGCTGCAAGCGGCAGACGCTGCGCATCTGCACGGTCGCAGTTACCTGGCGTTGTCCGGCGGCGAACGTCAGCGGGTGCACCTGGCGCGGGTGTTGGCGCAGTTGTGGCCAGGTGAAGCGGGGCAAACACTGTTGCTGGACGAGCCGACCTCGATGCTCGATCCGCTGCACCAGCACACCATTCTCCAGGCGGTGCGTGAGTTTGCCAGTCGCGGCGCTGCGGTGCTGGTGATCCTGCATGACTTGAACCTGGCGGCGCGTTACTGTGATCGCCTGTTGCTGCTCGCGTCCGGTCGACCGGTGGCCCTGGACACGCCCCGGCACGTGCTGCGCCCGGAACCGCTCAAAGCGGTGTTTGGCCTGGACGTGCTGGTGCAAGACCATCCGGAGCGAGGGCATCCATTGATCATTGCCCGCTGAGGGCGCCCTGGAGGATACGGACGTGCGCCTGCTCCTGATTCTGGCATTGAGTGTGCTGACGGCGTGTCAGAGCATCGCACCGCCTCCACTCGGCGGACGAATCCGTGATGTACACAATGGCCAGGCCGTGACGCCCCAGGCATTGGTCGAACGCTTGGCAACGGCGCCGCGGGTGGTGGTGGGGGAGCGGCACGACAATCCTGATCATCACGCGCTGCAGCTATGGCTACTCCAGACTTTGGCCGGGCAGCGGGCCCAGGGCGGCCTGTTGCTGGAAATGCTCACCCCCACCCAGCAGCCACGCATTGATTCGGTCCGCCAGTTACCCGTCTTGCCGAAGGATCTGGCCGGCGCACTGGGCTGGTCACCCGGCTGGGATTGGGGCCTGTATGGCCCTGTCGTCGAGTTTGCCCTGGCGCAACGCTATCCGTTGTTGGCCGCCAATCTGGATGCCGCCGAGATCCAGCGTTTCTATCAACAAGCACCGGGTTTGATGGGTACTCGTTCCAATGCAGCCACTGTGAAGGATGAGTTGTTGGGGCAAATCCGTGAATCGCACTGCGGTTTGCTGCCAGAGTCGCAAATGCCGGCGATGCTGGCCGTGCAGCAACAGCGTGACCGACGCATGGCCGAACGCCTGCTGCAAGCGCCGATACCGGCACTGTTGTTCGCCGGTGCCTGGCATGCTCGAAAGGATGTTGGTGTGCCGCTGCATGCATTGGATCTTGGCGCCAGCGAGGCACCAATCGTTCTGATGCTGGCCGAGGAGGGCAGCGAGGTGACGTCAGCCATGGCGGATTACGTGTGGTATACGCCGGCCATGCCGCCACAGGATTACTGCGCGCAGATGCGTGAATCCAACCCAGCCCGGTAGGAGCTGCCGAAGGCTGCGATCTTTTGATCTTTTGATCTTTTGCTTGGGATTCAAGTGTCTGGGGAAAGATCGCAGCCTCGTTGCACTCGACAGCTCCTACGCAGCTCCTACGCAGCTTGGAGCGATGTGTGAGAAGGAGCGCTTCTTCCAGGATCGGCATAGGGGACGGCCTTCATAGGCCGTTCCCCTGCCACACCACCCGGCATGCGGGTCCGCACCGGGCGGTTCGAGAGATTGAGGTCAGGAGAGACGCGGTAAACCCAAGCTATCGAACCAAGCGATAGTCAACACACGATTCAGCTCGTACCGGCTGTTGTTCCACCAACGGCGAGCATTCCCCGCGATCTTCTTCGCGACTTCCACACTCGCCCCCAGTGCCCGCAATGCCTGATAGGTCGTCGTTCCGCGCTTCCATTGCTTGAGCTGGATCGCTCGTAATCGGTGCCGTATCCATTCGTCCAGCTCGCGCCAGACGGCTGGGGTTTGCGACAGTCCGAAATAAGCTTTCCAACCCAGAATGTAAGGGCGCAGATCATCGACGATCTGCTGCAAACTACGGCCACATGAGCGTCGGGTGTGCCAGCGTATTCGCTGCTTGAACTGCTTTTGCGCTTTAAATGAGACGGCTCGCTTGGCTTCGCCCTGAGAGGCCCAGAAGGCGTATCCCAGAAACTTGCGACCAAACGCACTCGCCACCGCACTCTTGCTCTCGTTGACGCTCAAGTGCAGCTTTTCATACAGACGCTTCAGCAAGGCCATCACCCGCTCCCCTGCCTTCTTGCTGCGAACATACACATTCGCATCATCGGCATAGCGCACGAAGCTATGGCCTCGGCGCTCAAGCTCCCGATCCACTTCGTCCAGCAGCACATTCGCCAGCAACGGCGACAGCGGACCGCCTTGCGGCGCCCCGCAGCGGCTTTTCTCGACGACTCCATTGATCTGCGTTCCCGCATCCAGATACGCCCGAATCAGCCGGATAACCGCCCGATCCGCAATTCGCTTGCGTAAACGATCAATCAAAATGTCGTGGTCGACCCGATCGAAGAACTTCTCCAGATCAACATCCACTACCACTTTGCGCCCTGAAGACACATGGCGCTGAGCCGCCAAAACGGCGTCCTGCGCACTGCGCCCCGGACGAAAGCCGTAGCTGTGTTCACTGAAGGTTGGATCGAGCAGTGGCTGCAAGACTTGCAGCAACGCTTGTTGGATCAGCCGGTCGATGACCGTTGGAATGCCCAACTCGCGTTCGCCGCCGTCAGGCTTGGGAATGACCACGCGCCGTACCGGACTGGGCCGGTAGACGCCTGAAAGAAGCTGTTCGCAAATCGCAGGCCATCGGCTCTGCAAGTGTTCGGCAGTCTGCTCAATGTCCAGACCGTCGACTCCAGCAGCCCCTTTGTTGGCCCTGACTCGTTTCCAAGCCCGTTTCAGGTTCGCTCTCGCAAAGGCCCGTTTCAGCAGCCCTTGTCCTGCGTTGTAGGATTCATCTTGCGGGCAATTGACCTCGTCGCTGATGGAGGCACTCACGGCTTCACCGCTCGCGTCCTCACATCCGCCCCACGTTTGGCAGGCTTCTGACTTCCGGTCTTTCGCATCAACATGGCCTATAGCGCTTTCTCTCGTTCGGCCCTTCGTCAAAAAAAAAAAAAAAGACTAATACGGCCTCTGCTGACTTCTCGCTCCGGTTTGCACCGTCGCCCTTTCAGGCATAAGGCGAGATCTCCCCAGGTAAGAACGCAATCCTTCACCGCACAGCCGCCGGATCTACGCAGCCGCCCTTTGACCACAAGAGTTTCGCGGTTTTTGGCCCGCTCACCCTGGTCGGCTTCGCCTTATATCCGGTTCTTGTTCATCGGCTCACGGCTTCGCTCCACGCTTCCTCCCCACACTCGGTCGCCCTCATGCAGTTGCGCTTCACTTCATTCGCTGTGGTCAGCTTATGGCGGGACTTTCACCCACAAGATTGCGCCCATGCTGGGCGCACCAAAAAAAGACCCGGCAAAAGCCGGGTCAAATAACCGTGATTAGCCTGATGAGGAGATATCTGAGAGTCCGAACCAAGGGCTGTTCAAATATCGACCAGTCTCGCGACCGGATGCGGTAATCATAGCGATTCTCATTACCATGTCAAACATTGTTTTGTGATTCGTCGAAATAACCTCGCGGCCAAGGTTCGTGCTGGAAACGAAAGGGGCGTCAGGCCTTGTGGCGCGTCGCAATGGCGTCCAGCTGTTTATTCAGGGCTTCTTTGCGCTCGGCGGGAATGTCATTCCAATGCACATCCATCAACGCCCCCTCGATGGCGTACAGCAACACCTTGGAGGCCCGGAAGCCCCGAGTGCGCACGGCGCGATAGGCGTCCACCGCGCCAAGCCGGCGTAGATCGGAAGCGCTGTGGATGCCGACAGCGTGCAGCCACTGGGCTGATGTCTTGCCCAGATTCTTCAGGTGTTGCAGTTCATCATTCATCGAGCCTCCTTGCGACGGCCGATCGGTGCAGTGGGCAAGCTTCTGAGCAGTGTAGCGGTCAGTAGGAAAAGCGTGATTCTTTGGTCGGATTCAACGCAAAAGCTTCTAATGCATTACGCACGATGAGATGGGAAAGGGCTGCATTCTCCAGCGCAAGCGGGGGCGCTGGAGATCCGTTCGGTGGTGGCAGGTCCGCGGGTTGGCCGACCCGATTTACCTGTCAGCGGCTGCGATAGCGCAGGCGGGTGCCGAAGTTCATCGACATCAGGATCTCGTCCGCAGACAACTCGGGCGGGAAGTAGGCGCCGGATATTTGCGCATGGGCCAGGCTCGCGCCTTCCAATGATGACTTGCGAAAATCGATGCCACGCAAATCGGCGGAGCGGAAGTAGGCGTCGCTGAAGTCAACGTCGTCCGCGTTCAGTTCTCGCAGATCAAGGCCTCGAAAGTCGCCGTCGCGCATGTCGACCGGGCCTTGTGGGCGTTCGCTGTTGAACCCGGCAATATCGTCTTTGCGCAGCAAGGCATAAAGCGGGTTGTTGAGAAGCTTGGGGAGGCTCATTTCATATCACCTGTTGGTTTTATGACGCCATTATAGTGCCACTATTTGGCGGCCGTGAAGCCGGGCATCGCTTCACGGCCGAAAATAGTTATAGGCCTGGCAGGCGCTGACGGATCTGCGCGACAACGATGTCGAGTGTGCCGCTTTCGTTGGTTTGGACCCGTTTGCTGCAGAGAATTTCCGCCGGGGTCAGGGCTTCACGACTGGATTGTTGTGCGGCAATGACCGCCAGATTCGCATCGGAGGGGTCTTTCTGGTCTGCCTGACGCTGTGCCAGACGGCTTTCGATGACCGCTTGCGGCGCGTTGCAGTCGAGGATCAGGAACGGAGCACCGGTGGCCTCGGCGATTTTCGCTGCTGCGTCGCGTTGATCGTGCTTGAGGTAAGTGGCATCGATCACCACCGGGAAGCCGGCGTGCAGGATCACCGCGGCGATTTCATGCAGGCGGGTGTAGGTGGCGCTGCTGGCGTCGCTGCTATAAATGCCGGCCTGTGGATCGTTGGGAACCTGTTGCTGGCCGAACAGGCGTTTGCGCTCCACGTCCGAACGCAGGCGAATGGCGCCCAGCGCCTCTACCAGGCGCATCGCGACATGGCTTTTGCCGACGGCCGAGACGCCGTGGGTGATGGCCAGGAAGCGCGAAGGGATGGTGCTGTAGTTTTCGGCCAGGTTGGCGTAGTTGCGGTACTGGCGCAGGGTAGTGGCACGCTGCACCGGATCGGCTTCGGCCGGCATGCTGAACAGCGCGACTTTGGCCCGGACGAGGGCGCGATATGCTTTATAGAAGTTCAACAACTCCAGGCCCTGGTAGTCACCGGTCAGTTCCAGGTACTGGCTGACGAAGCGCCGTGCCAGCGATTTCAGGCCGCGGTCCTCCAGGTCCATCGCCAGGAATGCGGTGTCGGCGTAGACGTCGGTGAAACGGAACGGTTCGTTGAACTCGATGCAGTCGAAAATCACCACCTTGCCGTCAATCACGGTGGCGTTGCCCAGGTGGATATCACCGTGGCATTCGCGGATGAAGCCTTCGGCCTTGCGTTGGGTGAACAGCGGCTTGAGGCGTTCGAAGCTGCTTTCGGCCCAGGCTTGCAGGGCTTCGAGTTGCAGCAGGTCGGCCTTGTCGTTGAGAAACGGGCGGATTTGTTCGAAGTTCTGCAGCACCGGTGCCATCACGCTTTGCGGGGTGCCAGCGTCGTTTGCGGCGGGAACCTTGGGCGTGGAGAGGTGGAACTGGGCAATCTGCGCGGCCATTTCGTCAATGTGCGCGGTGGTCAGTTCGCCGTTGGCTTGCAGCGTGCTGAGCAGTTCGCTCTGCGGGAACTGACGCATCTTCAAGGCGTACTCGATAGCCGGGCCGTCGCCACCCAGTTGGGGCACTTCGGCGCTGCCGGTAATCGGCAGGACGTCCAGGTACAGGTCCTGCGTCAGGCGCTGGTTGAGGCGCAACTCCTCACCACAGAAGTGTTTGCGCGCCTCGAGGCTGGTAAAGTCGAGGAAACCGAAGTTGACCGGTTTTTTGAATTTGTAGGCGTATGGCCCGGTGAGCAATACCCAGGAAATATGGGTCTCGATGACCTGGAACCCTTCGACGGGATGCGGGTAGAGGGCCGGGTTTTGCAGGGCTGCGATCAGGGATTGGCTCACGGGCGATCCTTCATAGACTGGAAAAAAGCAAGGCCGTCATTATGGCGGCAAGCGACGCGAACGCAAACCGGATGGGCTGTGTGGCTGGGCTCATGTTGAACCGCGACAAAGTGCGTATAATCCGCCGCCATGACTCGTACCCGATCCCCCCGTACCCCCAAGAAACCACCCGCCAGCCGGCTGCGGCCCTGGCTGGGCTGGGCCCTTAAACTCAGCCTGGTGGGCCTCGTCGTGCTCGCCGGTTTTGCGGTCTATCTCGATGCCGTGGTCCAAGAGAAGTTCTCCGGCAAGCGCTGGACCATTCCGGCCAAGGTCTATGCCCGGCCGTTGGAGTTGTTCGTCGGGCAAAAACTGAGCAAGGATGATTTCCTGACCGAGCTCGATGCCTTGGGTTATCGCCGTGAAAGCGTGGCCAATGGTCCGGGTGCGGCCTCGGTCAATGGCAATACCATCGACCTCAATACCCGCGGCTTCCAGTTCTATGAGGGCATGGAGCAGGCACAACCGGTACGGGTGCGTTTTTCCGGCGATTATGTCGCTGCGCTGACCGGCGCCAAAAACGCAAGCCTGTCGGTGGTGCGCCTTGAGCCGCTGCTCATCGGTGGCCTGTACCCCAAGAACCTCGAAGACCGGATCCTGATCAAGATCGACCAGGTGCCGCCGTTCCTGCTCGATACGCTGATCGCCGTCGAAGATCGCGATTTCTACCATCACTTCGGCGTCTCGCCCAAGTCGATTGCCCGGGCCATCTGGGTCAACACCTCCTCGGGCCACATGCGCCAGGGCGGCAGTACCCTGACCCAGCAGTTGGTCAAGAACTTCTACCTGACCAACGAACGCAGCCTGAGCCGCAAACTGACCGAAGCCATGATGGCGTTGTTGCTGGAGCTGCACTACGACAAGCAGGAGATCCTGGAGGCCTACCTCAATGAGGTATTTGTCGGCCAGGACGGTCAACGGGCGGTGCACGGTTTCGGCCTCGCCAGCCAGTTCTTCTTCAGCCAACCGCTGTCCGAGCTCAAGTTGCATCAGGTGGCGTTACTGGTGGGCATGGTCAAGGGACCGTCTCTCTACAACCCGCGTCGTAATCCGGAACGTGCCCTCGAACGGCGCAACCTGGTGCTCGACCTGCTGCAGCAACAGGGGGTGGCGACGGTCGAGCAAGTCGAGGCCGCGAAAAAGATGCCGTTGGGCGTGACCAAACGTGGCAGCCTGGCAGACAGTTCGTTCCCCGGCTTCATGGACCTGGTCAAGCGTCAACTGCGGGAAGACTACCGCGACGAAGACTTGACCGAAGAAGGCCTGCGCATCTTCACCAGTTTCGATCCGATCCTGCAGATGAAGGCCGAAGCTTCGGTCGAGGACACGTTCAAGCGACTGAGTGGGCGCAAGGGCGCTGACGAAGTCGAAGCAGCCATGGTGGTGACCAACCCGGAAACCGGCGAAGTCCAGGCCATGATCGGCAGCCGGCAGGCCAGTTTCGCCGGTTTCAACCGGGCCCTGGATGCGGTGCGTCCGATTGGCTCGCTGATCAAGCCAGCGGTGTACCTCACCGCCCTGGAAAAGCCGAGCCAGTACACGCTGACCAGTTGGCTGTCGGACGAGGCGTTCTCGGTCAAGGGCGCCGATGGCCAGGTCTGGAAACCACAGAACTACGATCGTCGTTCCCACGGCACGGTCTTCCTGTACCAGGGGCTGGCGCATTCCTACAACCTGTCGACGGCTCGCCTCGGGCTGGAAGTTGGCGTGCCGAATGTACTCAAGACCCTGGCGCGCCTGGGGGTGAGTCGCGAATTCCCGGCGTTCCCGTCGATGCTGTTGGGGGCCGGTGGCCTTGCGCCGATCGAAGTGGCGGCCATGTACCAGACGCTGGCCAACGGCGGTTTCAATACGCCGATGCGCGGGATCCGCAGCGTGCTGACCGCTGATGGCGAGCCCCTCAAACGGTACCCGTTCCAGATCCAGCAACGTTTCGATCCAGCCTCCATTTACCTAGTCCAGAGCGCGATGCAGCGGGTCATGCGTGAAGGCACCGGCCGTTCGGTTTATAACGTTCTCCCCCGGACCCTGACCCTGGCGGGCAAGACCGGCACCAGTAACGACTCGCGCGACAGCTGGTTCGCCGGTTTCAGCCAGGACCTGCTGGCGGTGGTCTGGCTCGGACGTGATGACAACGGCAAGACTCCGTTCACCGGTGCTACCGGTGCGCTGCAGGTCTGGACCAGCTTCATGCGCAAGGCCGACCCGTTGCCGCTGGACATGCCGCAACCGGACAACATCGTCCAGGCGTGGGTCGATTCGCGCACGGGGCAAGGCTCCGATGCCAATTGCCCGGGCGCCGTGCAGATGCCGTATATTCGCGGCAGCGAACCGCCACCCGGTGCAGCCTGTGGCGGCACGAATCCCGCCGAATCGATGATGGATTGGGTCAAGGACTGGATGAATTAAGCAAAGAGGGTTTCAAGTGAACAAGTGGTTGATTGCAGCGGTAACGGCCGTGGCTTTGCTCAGTGGTTGCTCCACCGTACAACGCGGCTCGATTCCGGTCGTTGACTCCGGCACCGCTGTTTCCAACAGTGAGCGGGTCTCGGCCAATGGCGGTTTCCGTCAAACAACAGTGAAACGGCCGGCGCAGGTCCAGGCAATCCCTCAGGGCGACACCGGTGTCGTCGTGATGGTGCCTGGTGGCGGCGCGGCGACCTCGGCGCCGATCAGCAGCACGCCGATCACGCCGGGCCCGATGACCCCCGGCCCAATCCAAACCTCGCCGATTGATCAGGGCAGCTACAGCATGCCTTCGACGCCGAGCAGCATCCCGTCGGCAGGCGCTGGTGGTTTGTCCGCCGATGAACAGCTGGACGGCCCGGTGTTGGCCCTGCTGACCACGGCGCAACAGCAACAGGCCGGCGGTGACCTCAACGGTGCGTCTTCCAGCCTGGAGCGTGCCCAGCGTGTGGCGCCGCGCGAACCTCAGGTGCTTTATCGTCTGGCCCAGGTGCGCATGGCCCAAGGCGATGCGCCGCAAGCCGAGCAATTGGCTCGTCGTGGCCTGACATTCTCCAGCGGTCGCCCGGCACTTCAGGCCAGCCTGTGGGAATTGATCGCCCAGGCCCGTGAGAAACAGGGCGATTCCGCTGGCGCGGCATTGGCCCGTCAGAAGGCCAAGGTTTCGCTCTGATGGATACGCGTTTTCCTCAGATCGCCGATCAGTTGCTGTTGATCGAGCGGGAACTGCAGGTCCAGGGCTGGTGGAGCGATGTTTCACCTTCGGCGCACGCACTGGCCAGTGTCGAACCGTTCGCGGTCGACACCCTGGACTTCGAGCAATGGCTGCAGTGGATTTTCCTGCCCAGGATGAAAGCCATCCTGGAGAACGACCTACCGCTGCCTAACGCCTCGGGCATCCTCGCCATGGCCGAGATGGTCTATGCCCAGCGACCAGGGCAGGGCATCGAGTTGCAGCGGCTGCTGGCGCAGTTCGATCAGTTGATCAGCAACGCCGGCTGACCGGCGTTACTGACAGTTCTCTTCGATTTGCTTGCGGGTCTCGTCGATCCGCAGGTGCCGCTCTTCATCGCTGAGGCGGCGCATTTCCCCCTCCACGTCTTCGCGCACCCTGGGGTTGTTTTGCAATTGCGCCAGGTTGGTCCGGGCCTGTTCGCAGAACGCCTTGAGTTGGGCTTGCTGCTCGGCAATCTGTTTCTTGACCTGTTGGTCGATGGCCTTTTGGTCGCCAATGACCCCGCCAGACGGCGGTACTGCTGGTTTGGCGGGAGGCGGGGCGGACTTGATCACGGTCGTGGCCTCCGTGCCTTGGGGCGGCTGCGCGCCGAAGTGGGTAACGCCCTGGGCGTCCACCCATTTGTAGACCTGACCGGCTATGCACATTGGGCTTAGTCCAACGAGCAGGCTGGCCGCCAAGAAGATCATTCGCATGCTGTTTCCTTGTCATGGGTTGCGCAATTGAAGCTAACACAGTTGCCGTTTAAAGGTTTTTTCTTGCGTTCTCATGCGCTTACTTCGAATAAAGCACATAGACGACTTGACTTGAAGGAGGCGAAACAGAAGAATCCAAAGTCCGCTGTAGAGGGACTGCCAGAAGCAGACCCACTCAGCAGATCATGAGGCGCACATCCGCGCCGACCTGTTACACCCGCAACGCGTTACCTCGCGCTGGGTGGGAAAAGCCCGCAACACTTGGGACGATCCCAATACTTGCTCAGTCAGTGCTGACGTAGTCGGCGACCACCGTCGCTCATGCTCTGCCGAGAAGTAAACCTATTAAGACCCGTCCCTTTCTTGTGGGTCGGTATTCTGGCGTTTTAGAGGTGAACAACGTGGAGCTTTTATCTGGCGGTGAGATGCTCGTCCGCTTTTTGCGTGACGAAGGCGTCAAATATATCTACGGGTACCCTGGTGGTGCTCTTCTTCATGTCTATGATGCCCTGTTCAAAGAACCGGAAGTGACCCACATCCTGGTTCGTCACGAACAGGCGGCCACCCATATGGCTGACGGCTACGCTCGTGCTACAGGCAAGGCCGGCGTGGTACTGGTGACTTCCGGTCCAGGCGCCACGAACGCCATCACCGGTATCGCCACCGCGTACATGGACTCCATCCCGATGGTGATCATCTCCGGCCAGGTGCCCAGCACCATGGTGGGTACCGATGCATTCCAGGAAACCGACATGATCGGTATCTCCCGGCCGATCGTGAAGCACAGCTTCATGATCAAACACGCGTCGGAAATCCCGGAAGTCATGAAGAAGGCTTTCTACCTGGCAGAGTCCGGTCGTCCGGGCCCGGTCGTGATCGATGTCCCGAAAGACATGACCAACCCGGCCGAGAAGTTCGAATACATCTTCCCGAAAAAAGCCAAGCTGCGTTCCTACAGCCCGGCCGTACGCGGCCACTCCGGGCAAATCCGCAAGGCAGCCGAAATGCTCCTGGCGGCCAAGCGCCCGGTGCTGTACTCCGGTGGTGGCGTCATTCTCGGCGGTGGCTCCGCGCCGCTGACCGAACTGGCGAAAATGCTCAACCTGCCGGTCACCAATACGCTGATGGGGCTGGGCGCGTTCCCAGGCACCGACCGTCAGTTCATCGGTATGCTCGGCATGCACGGCAGCTACACCGCCAACCTGGCGATGCACCACGCCGATGTCATCCTGGCGGTTGGCGCGCGTTTCGACGACCGTGTCATCAATGGTCCGGCGAAGTTCTGCCCGAACGCCAAGATCATCCACATCGACATCGACCCGGCGTCCATCTCCAAGACCATCAAGGCAGACGTGCCGATTGTGGGTCCTGTAGAGAGCGTGCTGACCGAAATGGTCGCCATTCTCAAGGAAATCGGCGAGGTTCCAAACAAGGAGTCCGTGGCCAGTTGGTGGAAGCAGGTCGATGAATGGCGCGGTGATCGTGGGCTGTTCCCTTATGACAAGGGTGACGGCAGCGTGATCAAGCCGCAGACCGTGATCGAAACCCTGTGCGAAGTGACCAAGGGCGATGCCTTTGTGACCTCCGACGTGGGCCAGCACCAGATGTTCGCAGCGCAGTACTACAAGTTCGACAAACCCAATCGCTGGATCAACTCCGGCGGTTTGGGCACCATGGGCTTCGGTTTTCCGGCGGCCATGGGCGTCAAGTTGAGCTTCCCGGAAGCTGATGTCGCCTGCGTCACGGGCGAAGGCAGCATCCAGATGAACATCCAGGAACTGTCCACCTGCCTGCAATACGGTTTGCCGGTGAAGATCGTGATCCTGAACAACGGTGTGTTGGGGATGGTTCGCCAGTGGCAGGACATGAGCTACGGCAGCCGTCACTCACATTCGTACATGGAATCGTTGCCTGATTTCGTCAAGCTGGCAGAGGCCTACGGTCACGTTGGCGTGCGCATCACCGAATCGAAGGATTTGAAGTCGAAGATGGAGGAAGCGTTCGCCATGAAGGATCGCCTGGTGGTGATCGATATTGCGGTCGACACCAGCGAGCACGTCTACCCGATGCAGATCAAAGACGGCTCCATGCGCGATATGTGGCTGAGCAAGACGGAGCGTACCTAATCATGCGACATATTATTTCCCTGCTTCTGGAAAACGAACCGGGTGCGCTGTCTCGTGTTGTGGGCCTGTTCTCGCAGCGCAACTACAACATCGAAAGCCTGACCGTGGCGCCAACCGAAGACCCGACTCTGTCGCGTCTGACGCTGACCACCGTAGGGCACGATGAAATCATCGAGCAGATCACCAAGAACCTGAACAAGCTGATCGAAGTGGTCAAGCTGGTGGACCTGTCGGAAAGCGCTCACATCGAGCGTGAACTGATGCTGGTCAAGGTCAAGGCCACCGGCGCCCAGCGCGCCGAGATCAAACGTACTACCGATATTTATCGTGGGCAGATCGTCGATGTCAGCGCCAGCGTCTATACCGTTCAATTGACCGGTACCAGCGACAAGCTCGACAGCTTCATTCAATCGATCGGCACTGCCTCGATTCTGGAAACCGTACGCAGTGGCGTCACCGGGATTGCCCGTGGCGACAAAGTACTGAGCATCTAACCCAAATTAGCGAATGGCCTGAACGGCCGGATATAGGGGAAATTCATGAAAGTTTTCTACGATAAAGACTGCGACCTGTCGATCATCCAGGGCAAGAAAGTCGCCATCATCGGCTACGGTTCCCAAGGTCACGCCCAAGCGTGCAACCTGAAAGACTCCGGCGTTGACGTGACTGTCGGCCTGCGTAAAGGCTCGGCCACCGTTGCCAAGGCCGAGGCCCATGGCCTGAAAGTGACCGACGTGGCTTCTGCCGTTGCTGCAGCCGACCTGGTCATGATCCTGACCCCGGACGAGTTCCAATCGTCGCTGTATAAAAACGAAGTCGAACCGAACATCAAGAAAGGCGCCACCCTGGCCTTCTCCCACGGCTTCGCGATCCACTACAACCAAGTCGTGCCACGTGCCGACCTCGACGTGATCATGATCGCGCCGAAGGCCCCGGGTCACACCGTGCGTTCCGAGTTCGTGAAAGGCGGCGGTATCCCTGACCTGATCGCGATTTACCAGGATGCGTCCGGCAACGCCAAGAACGTGGCCCTGTCCTACGCTGCCGGCGTGGGCGGCGGTCGTACCGGCATCATCGAAACCACCTTCAAGGACGAGACCGAAACCGACCTGTTCGGTGAGCAAGCCGTTCTGTGCGGCGGTACCGTCGAGCTGGTCAAGGCCGGTTTCGAAACCCTGGTTGAAGCTGGCTACGCGCCAGAAATGGCCTACTTCGAGTGCCTGCACGAGCTGAAGCTGATCGTTGACCTCATGTACGAAGGCGGTATCGCCAACATGAACTACTCGATCTCCAACAACGCCGAATACGGTGAGTACGTGACCGGTCCGGAAGTCATCAACGCCGAATCCCGTCAGGCCATGCGCAACGCTCTGAAACGTATTCAGGACGGCGAATATGCCAAGATGTTCATCAGCGAAGGCGCTACCGGCTATCCTTCGATGACTGCCAAGCGCCGCAACAACGCCGCTCACGGTATCGAAATCATCGGCGAGCAACTGCGCTCGATGATGCCGTGGATCGGTGCCAACAAGATCGTCGACAAAGCCAAGAACTAAGTCGCGCACTTGATCGAAAAACGCGGCCTTGGCCGCGTTTTTTCGTTTGGGCGGTGGCTTCTGGTATAAAGCTGCATCGTTTGCGGTCGAACCGTCGTCCCAGACATCTGTCGAATTTTTCACACCGTTGCAAGGTATTGCCCATGAGCGAACGTCCCGACGAGCCAAGCCAGGCTCCTGACGCCGAAAGCCTGTTGCCCATCGATGAGCATGTCGAAGAAGGCCATGACGCTGAAGGCCGTAAGGTCCGGCATCGTGGCATCTATCTGTTGCCGAACCTGTTCACCACCGCGAACCTGTTCGCCGGTTTCTATTCCATCATCAACTCCATGAGTGCCCAGGCTGCCTTGAGCGCTGGTGATAGCGCAGGGGCGAGCCGTTACTTCGCATTTGCCGCCATTGCGATCTTCGTCGCCATGGTGCTCGATGGTCTGGACGGGCGCGTGGCTCGCATGACCAATACCCAGAGCGCGTTCGGCGCCGAGTATGATTCACTGTCCGACATGGTCGCTTTTGGCGTGGCTCCTGCCTTGCTGGCGTTCGGCTGGGCGCTGGGGGACATGGGCAAGGTCGGCTGGATGGTTGCCTTTGTCTATGTAGCGGGGGCGGCGTTGCGCCTGGCTCGTTTCAATACCCAGGTCGGCAAGGCTGACAAGCGTTACTTCATCGGCCTGGCCAGTCCAGCCGCAGCAGGTGTCGTGGCCGGTGTTGTCTGGGCATTCAGTGACTACGGCATCCAGGGGTCGAAAATGTCGTTCCTGGTGGCGCTGCTGGTGGCGGCGGCCGGGATGCTGATGGTCAGCAACATCAAGTACAACAGCTTCAAGGAGCTGGACCTGAAGGGGCGTGTGCCGTTCGTGGCGATTTTGGCGGTGGTGCTGGTGTTCGCAGTGGTGTTCAGTGATCCGCCGCGTATCCTGTTGTTGGTGTTCCTGGGCTATGCCGCCTCCGGACCGGTGCAATACTTGTTGCGTCTTCGTCGACGCTAAACGTTGCCTTAATGTAATTTCCCCCATACTCCGCAGTCTATTGGTGCATCTACCCTCCAATGCTGCGGAGTTGTCATGCTGATCAAGATCCCCAAGTCGTCCGACTGCCGTGAATCGGACATCACGCCCGAGTCTCTCTATCTATCCCGTCGGCAAATGCTCGGTGCAACCCTGGCTGGCCTCGCCGTCAGCAGCTTACCTCAATGGGCCAGTGCTACCGATGCGGCACGTTATGCCGATGTCGAGCCCGGCAAGGCGCCGTCCTGGTTTGCCGAGAAACTGCCTTCAGTCCAGTGGGATGCGGTCACGGTCAAGAATGAGTCCATCACACCGTTCAAGGACGCGACCCATTACAACAACTTCTATGAATTCGGAACCGGCAAGGGAGACCCGGCAGCCAATGCCGGGTCGTTGAAGACCGAGCCCTGGAGCGTGGTAGTAGACGGGGAGGTGGGCAAGCCGGGCCGCTATGGGTTGGAAGACTTCATGAAGCCTTATCAACTGGAAGAGCGGATTTATCGATTGCGCTGTGTCGAGGCCTGGTCGATGGTCATTCCGTGGATCGGCTTCCCCATTTCCGCGCTGCTCAAGCAGGTCGAGCCAACCTCCAAGGCCAAGTACATCCGCTTCGAAACCCTGCAGGATCCCAAGACCATGCCCGGACAGCGTTCTGGTTTCGCCTTGATCGACTGGCCGTATGTCGAAGGCTTGCGATTGGATGAGGCGATGAACCCGCTGGCCATCCTGGCGGTAGGGATGTACGGGCGGGAGCTGCCGAACCAGAACGGCGCGCCGCTGCGGTTGGTGGTCCCGTGGAAATACGGTTTCAAAAGTGTGAAGTCCATTGTGCGTATCAGTCTGGTGAGTGAGCAGCCGAAGACGACTTGGCAAAGCATTGCGTCTGACGAGTACGGTTTCTATGCCAACGTCAATCCGACGGTCGATCATCCGCGGTGGACCCAGGCGCATGAGCGTCGTTTACCTAGCGGGCTGTTCAGTCCCAATGTGCGCGATACGTTGATGTTCAACGGCTATCAGGATGAAGTCGCTTCTTTATATGCAGGGATGGACCTGAGTAAGGATTACTGATGCGTTTTCCAGCCTGGCGAATCGGCGTTTTCATCGCGACGGCGGTCTGGCCGTTGTTCTGGCTTTACGAGGCCTTGATGAACTCTCTGGGGCCTGACCCGGGCAAGGTGCTGGTGGATCGGCTCGGGTTGGGCACCTTGATCCTGTTGTTGATCACCTTGAGCATGACACCGCTGCAAAAGCTGACGGGATGGGCGGGGTGGATTGCGGTAAGGCGGCAATTGGGGTTGTGGTGCTTTACTTATGTGGTGCTGCATTTGAGTGGGTATGCGGCGTTCATATTGGGGTTCGACTGGTCGCAGTTGGGCGTCGAGTTGAGCAAGCGGCCTTACATTATTGTCGGGTCGCTTGGGTTTCTCGGCTTACTGGCGCTGGCGGTCACATCCAATCGCTACAGTCAGCGGCGGCTTGGCGTGCGCTGGAAGAAATTGCATCGCCTGGTTTATTTGATCCTGGGGCTTGGGTTGTTGCATATGCTGTGGATCGTGCGGGCAGATCTGAAGGAGTGGGCGATATATGCCTCCATAGGGGGCGTACTGTTGATGCTAAGAGTCCCGCCGGTTATGCGCAGGATCCCGCGTTTGCGGGGCAGGAAAACCCCTTCTGCAACAAAAACGTAATTAGGTGTTGACGGCAGATTCAGGACGTCTATAATTCGCCCCACTTCCGGCGCAGTCGAAACGGAAAACTCCTTGAGATTCAATGAGTTAAGTAGGTTTCGAAAGTGTTGGGCTTCAGGTCATCGAAGTCCGGAAGGAGCGGATAGAGC
>NZ_CAXAPG010000015.1:0-124639 GCF_963970585.1 Pseudomonas sp. RL_105y_Pfl2_101 | reverse complement strand
CGGGTCTGCTTGCGCTTGCCGGCGTACTCGGCATCGGCGAAGGTCATCTGTTTCATCATTGAAAAGCTCGGCGACTGGTGTCCGGTGATTTTGCCTAATCAGGAAGTCTTTTTCAGAGTTTCCTTAGCGCCACCAGAGGGAAAACAAAAATCGATTATCCATGTCCGCCCCCCTTCATTCCATTCTGACGGGTGTAGCAGAAAGTTGGGATCCGTCAGCATTCGCAGCTCAGCATCCGGTGCTAAATATGCCCACGTAACATAGCCCATAGGCCTTGCTGTGGTGTCAAAGAAAAATACAATCTGCTGATGATCAATTGCGGGTACCAACCAAAAATGCAGCGTACGCATCTGAAACATATGAGAACGGCTGCACATGAACATAATCAAGTTGGCATAGCCGAGTGCCTCGGCCTTTTTTCAATAGCGTTGTTTAGGCACTGAGTAACCAGACGAAAACGGTTTGTCATTGACATGAAAAGGCTCCTAGCCTTAGTGACTCCATCCGACGCTCCCGGATGCCACGAAAATTCCAGCTGCACAAGCACGGTGGAAACGATTGGTGGACACATTAGCTTCGAAAACCGATAGCTGACGACCCTACAGGTGTAGGGGGTCATCGTTTAATTTTTTCCTGTATAGCCTCGCCTCCCGAGCCTTGCCCGCGCCAAACTCGGGTTCCTCGTTCTGTCATCTTCCGCTGCCCGGCAACCCTGCGCCGCCACCTCCACGGCTAGCGCCTGCCGTGCTCCTGAAAATCCGCCTGAACCCACGGTCCAGAGCCCTCGAACACCCGAGAAAGACACCTGAAAACAGCCCGCAACTCCCCAGGTTTTTTCTTTTATCTCTCACCGGAAGCTGCAAATTTCTAAGCCATGGCCTCACCCCATCGCCATCGGCACAGGACCGAGCGCCAGGACGGTCCTGCCTGAGAGACTCTGCAACGACGCTTCGCCTCTGCCACGTCTGTCGGCAAGACCGCTTTCCTGACCAACGCACCCGCTTCGATCAACCAGCCTGCCGGTACCCCGGTTAATTCCTTTGGATGAACAGAACCGCCAGCGGCTGACGGAGGAGGAGCGGGGGCGGTTGAGTTTGTAGGGGGAATTCAGCTTGCGGCGATGTTGGCAGTGCTGGCCTCATCGCGAGCTTGCTCGCGATAGCGGTGGGGAGGTGGGTTACAACCACCGCGGCGTGGTGAAGAACGAGGCCATTTCCGAGCGGGCCAGGGCGGCACCGAAGTAGGGGCCTTGGACATGGTCGCAGGCCACGTTGCGCAGTTGGCTGAATTGCCGCGCGTTTTCGATGCCTTCGGCGGTGACCATGAGCCCTACGCTGCGGCTCAATCGGATCATCGCCAGGACGCCTTCCTTGTCGTCCTCAAGGCCCAGTTGCGTGAGGATGTTGCGATCGAAGCGGATGCCATCGAACCGCTGGTCCAGTACTTCGCGAAGGGAGGCGATGCTGGTGCCGAACTTGTCGATATTGATCCGCACACCGAGGTCCTTGAGCGCATGTAGGGTGCAGGCGACGGTCTTGTGGTCGGTCAGCAGGACCCCTTCGGCCACTTCCAGGGTCAGCCGGTGGGGCGCCAGGCCGCTCGCTCCGAGGGCAGTCTGCACCTGGTTGAGCAGGAAGCTGCTGTTGAACCACCGGGGTGAAACCGCGATGGAGACATTGACAGCGCTCGGCCAGGTGACGGCCTCTTCACAGACATTGATCAGTATCCAGGTGCCCAGTTCTTCAAGCTGGCCCGAGGTTTCGGCCACCGGTATGAAGTCGGCCCCACCCAGCTCACCTTTCTCGGGGTGGTGCCAGAAGGTCTGGGCTTCGAAACCGTGCAGTTGTTCGGCGCTCACGTCGAAGCGAGGCAAGTAGCGCAGTTCCAGTTGATCCCGTTGCATGGCGTCGCGCAGTTGTTGTTCGTATTGCCGCCGGTCGCGGGCCAGGTTGCCCATGGCTTCCACATACACGCGCCAGGTGTTGCGACCGGCTGCCTTGGCCGCATACAAGGCGATGTCGGCGTGGCGCAGCAGTTCATCGGCACGTTGGTCTGCGGGCTGCGCCCAGGCAACGCCGATGCTCACTCCCAGGTACAGGGTATTGCCGTCCAGGTGCATGGGCCGTTGCATGCAATCGATCAGCCGTTCACAGAGTTGATCGAGATCGCCGACATCGCCCGGGTCGGGCATGACAATGACAAACTCATCACCGCCCAGACGTGCCACCAGATCGGTGCCGCGCACGTTTTGTTGGAGGATATGCGCCACTTCCTTGAGCACTTTATCGCCGACGGCATGCCCGAGGGAGTCGTTGACCGGCTTGAAACGGTCCATGTCCAGGTTCAGTAGCGCGAGGGGCGGGCGATCGGATCGGTCCAGGTGTTCGCGCAGGCAATCGAACAAGCGGTTGCGGTTGGCCAGCCCGGTCAGTGGATCATGCAGGGAAAGGTGCTTGATCTGGGCCAGTGCCCTTAATTCGTCGGTGATGTCAGTGGCCGTGCCGCGAAACCCCAGGGTGCCAGCTTCGATGGCCCGCACCGAGAGTTTGCAGGTACGGATTCGCTGGTTGCGCGCGGTGTACTCGCACAGCAGCGGCGCCG
The DNA here is from genome assembly GCF_963970585.1 of Pseudomonas sp. RL_105y_Pfl2_101. Taxonomy (NCBI): domain Bacteria; kingdom Pseudomonadati; phylum Pseudomonadota; class Gammaproteobacteria; order Pseudomonadales; family Pseudomonadaceae; genus Pseudomonas; species Pseudomonas sp. RL_105y_Pfl2_101. Next base: position 122,038 of record NZ_CAXAPG010000015.1, on the reverse strand, counting down.
AGGAGACGCTGTTGGCACCGCCGAGCAGCCATTGGGCAATCGAGATCGAGCCACCATGGGGGTGAAGCAGCCGGTGCAGAGGTTTACCCAGCCACTCCGTGGGGCTGAAGCCGGTCACTTGTTCGAAGCGTTCCGACAGGTAGGTCAGCGTCCCGGTCGAGTCGACCTCCCACAACCAGTCGGAGGACACTTCGGCAATGTCGCGGAAACGTTCCTCACTGCGTTCCAATGCCTTGCGGTGAGCCAGCAGGCTGGCGTACTGGCGTTCCTGGGCGCGGAGCATGGCCAGGGCGTGGTGCAGAACGGCCAGCGCCAGAACCCCCAACACCAGTAACGCCAGGACCAGCAGGGGCAGGAGGATCTTGCGCAGGTCCTGGCCCGGTGTCTGCGGTCGCCAGGCCAGGGCCTCCCGGGTCAGGTCGTCGAGCAGTAGCTGGGCGGTATCGGCTGGGCCGGGAGTCCTGGCGATATGAGCGTCGGGCAGGGCGAAGTCGCGCGCCAGGTCTTCCAGGGCTCCGGGATCAAGGACCTTGACGAAGAGCATCAGGCTGGGCGGGCCGGGGATTTCGGGCACGCTGCTATCCGTGCCGATAGTGATGACGGACGTGGCCACAAACGCAGGGGCGTCGTCGTGATGGAGCATCTCGACGACCACTTCGTCGTGGTTTTGTGCGGCGCGGGCCTTTTTCCACAGCGCTGGCAGGTCGCCGGCCAGCCAAGTCTCGGCATCGACGTCACTCATCTGTCCATCGATCACCGAATAGACGGTCTTGCCGGCAGGGGAAATGACAAACACGGCCTGGTAGCCATAGAGCGAAAAAACGCTACTGCCGACGTTTTCCTGGTCGTAGGCCCATTCCTTGTCGACGCTGACATGCAGGTGCCGGTAGGCTTCGCTCCATTTGGAGTAATCACTCAGGTCCCGTCCGATACCCGTGCGGATCCCCTCGATGGCCCGCTGGGCGAAAAACAGGCTCTGTTCACGGGCGCTGCGGTCCTGGGCGCCGGTGATGTTGAGCAGCACGGCGATCGCCAGTGCAGACATGACAAACAGCAGGAGCATGATGGCCGGGAAAGTGCGACGGGTGAAACTTCGGGTTGGCGAACCCGGGGAAAGGACAGTCGAGCCATTGCCAGAAATTTCAGTCATAAAAATAAGTCATCAGCCAAAAAGCGATTTCACCCGCACCTGTTTTATATCGGCGGGTGGGCTGATTTACTTAGTCGTGATCACAGGGACTCGCGGACATGGGGCCCTGCGTCATGTGCGGGTCTGAAGCCCAGCATTCACGCCCAACTTCCCAGCCCTTGCCGCACCAACGGCAGCAAGGTCACCAGGTAGATCAGCAGCAGCTTGAAGTTGCCGTGTCCCTTGTTGGTCATCGAGATGCAGGCGCAGCGTTTTCAAAACATTTGAATACATGATCGATTCCCCAGGGCTCAAGCCGCGTGTTACGGCCGTTGGCGTCGCTGGGTGGCCTGGGCCAGCTTGCCCACCAGACGGATGGCGGTGGCGGCGCAGATCAGGCCGAAGGGCAGCACATACCAGGCGCTCATGGGGATGCGTTTGAAATTGGAATAGGCAAAGATCGCCGCCAGTACCCACATGCCGGTGACATGCAGGCGCTTCCAGGCCTTGAAACCGATCAGGCGCGTGGTGTTTTTGAACGAGGTCAGCGCCAGCAGCAGGATGAACACGTAACCCACGGTGCCAGGCACGTTGCCAAGGGGAGTGCGGCCGGGCCAGAACTCGGGATTGAGCTGGCCGTAGCTGTAGATCAGCACGGCATGGACCAGATGGGAAAACGCAAAGGCCAGCCCGATGAAGCGCCGTTCGCGCACCAGCGACCGGCTCAGGGGCGAGGGCACCAGCACCGCGAATGCCGAGGCGGTAAAGGCCAGCAGGAACAAGATAAAGGACGAGCGCGCTGTGGCGCGAATGGCACTGCGCACGCCTTCGGTCAGGTCCGGGTTGAGCACCAGGATCAACCCGGTCATCAACAGCACCAAGGCGGCGAGCAGGCTGAACAGCGACCAGCCCTGATAACGAAAGGGGGATGCAGTTGCGATAGGCATGTAAAGGCTCCGTGGAGGGTGAGGCCCGGTCGTGACAGCAGCCGGGAACACGGGGGAGTCTTTCAAACAGGTGTCAGCGGAGTGTGTCCGCAACGCACGATTGTGCAAGTGTGTGTATGCCGATCAGCGGCAGACACACAGGTATACAAAACCGCATCCCAACCGGATGCCAAACCCCTGTGGGTCAGTTGAACAGATGCTGGCAGACACACCGCCATCGCGAGCAAGCAAGCTCCCACAGAGGCCGTGTCAGCTTGCGAATGCCAGGCGCAACTCGGCGCACAGGCCGCCGCCGTCGCGGTTGCTCAGGGTCAGTGAGCCGCCCATGGCGATCGCCAGTTGCTGGGCAATGGCCAAGCCCAGGCCGGTGCCGCCGGTTTCCCGGTTGCGTGAGCTTTCCACCCGATAAAACGGCTTGAGCACTTCGGCCAGTTCCTGCTCGTTGATCCCGGGACCGCGGTCCAGTACCTGAATCGCCAATTGCCCGTGGTCGGCCAGCTGCACGTGGATCTGCGCCGCGCCGCCAAACTTCAAGGCGTTGTCCACCAAGTTGACCAGCACCCGCCGCAGGGCATGGGGGCGGGTGTCGATGATGGCGGCGTTTTTTCCGGACAATTGCACGTCCTTGCCCGTGTCCTGGTAGTCGAACGCCAGGCTGTCGAGGAACGCATCCAGGCTGATCCGGCAACTGGCCTCGGTGGCGCCGTGGATGCTGCGGGCATAGGCCACGCCTTCACGCACCAGGTGCTCCATTTCACTCAAGTCGCTCCACAGCTTGTCCTTCTCGATCCCCTCGTCCATGAATTCGGCGCGCAGCTTCATGCGCGTGATGGGGGTCTGCAAGTCGTGGGAAATCGCCGCCAGCAACTGCATGCGCTCCTTGAGGTAGGCCGCGATGCGGTCCTGCATGGCATTGAACGCTTTGGCGGCATGCACCACTTCGCTCGGGCCTTTCTCGTCCAGGCGTACGCTGTGGGCGTTCGGGTCGAGGGTTTCCACCGCCTGGGCCAGCCGGGTCAGTGGGCCGACGGCGAGGCGTACGGCCAGCCAGGTGCAGCCGATCAACAGCGCCAACTGCCCCAGCAACACCACCGGGAGCCAGGGGGAGAGGGGCGTCATCGCCGGGCGTACGTCGATGGTCAGCGGGCTGCCGTCCCCCAGGCGCAGGTGCGCCTGATAGTGCATTTTCGGCCCGGGAATCTGCTTGAACGTCAGCCCATAGGCCTGGCCGATGGCTTCCTGGATCGAACTGACCGAGATCGGCGCGTCGGCAAGATCCATCGGTTGGCCGGGCTGGCCTTCGTCGAGCCGGTAGCCATAGTTGCGACGGGCGAGTGTCGGCAGCCAGGCTCGGCGTTCGGCGACAGGCAGGCGGTCAAGAATGGCGACGGAGGTCGAGACGTCGGTTTCCAGGTTGCCGAGCATGGTCGACTTGGCGCTCTGGTAACGCTCGTAGTACTGGACGCCGAAGGACAGCCCCTGGGCCAGGATCAGGCCGATCAGGAAGATCAGCGACAGCCTCGAGGTCAGCGTACGCGGCCAGGGCTGCGGCAGGCTCATACCGAGGCCTCGAGGATCTCCACCGGCAGCGAGAACACGTAGCCTTCGCTGCGCACGGTCTTGATGTAGGCCGGCTCCCGGGCATCATCCAGCAGGCGCTGGCGCAGACGGCTGACCAGCAGGTCGATGGAGCGATCGAACAGGTCGGCGTCCCGGCCCTGGGTCAGGTTAAGCAACTGGTCGCGGTTGAGCACCCGTTGTGGATGGTCGAGGAATACCCGCAACAAGCGATATTCGGCGCCGCTCAAGGCAACCATGGTGCCGTCGGTGTCCAGCAGGTGGCGGGCGGTGGTGTCCAGGCGCCAGCGTCCGAACGCCAGCAGGCGCCCGCTTTCGGTGACCACCAGGTTGGGCGGTAGCATGCGGGTGCGACGCAGCACGGCATTGATGCGCGCCAGCAGTTCACGGGCGGCGAAGGGCTTGACCAGGTAATCGTCGGCGCCCATTTCCAGGCCGATGATGCGGTCGGTTTCGTCGTTGCGCGCGGTGAGCATCAGTACCGGTGTGGCCTTGTGCTTGCCGGCACGCAGCTCCCGGCACAGCACCAGGCCGTCGTCGCCGGGCATCATGATGTCCAGCACGATCAGGTCCACCGGGGTGGTTTCCAGGAAGGCGCGCATTTGCCGGCCATCGGCAACAACAGTGGTGCGCAGGCCGTTCTTTTTCAGGTAGTTGCCAACCAGCTCTCTGATCTCGCGGTCGTCATCCACTATCAACACGTGATCGACATGATCCATGGTGCCCAGCTCCTCGGCGTTTCGTTGTGATCAGTCTACAGGCGCCGGCCGGCACGGCTCGCGGCGGTTTGTATTGCAGTGTATCTGGTGCGCGACGGATACACAGCGATGCAAAAAGCCACCTGGCTCGATACAGGCGTGATACCTGGGCGGCATTCAATGGCGCCCATCGAGGCAATACAGCAGGCCTCGGCAGATAAACCCCATTGAATCGAGGAGCTCCCATGAACCGCCAAGCCATTTACGCCGCCTGTCTTTTTGCTGCTCTGAACATTTGCACGCTGTCGGCCCGGGCCGAAAGCAACGTTCAGGCGCAGACCTACACCTACGGCACCCACCTGGACATCCAGAAGGTGCTGTCCCTTAGCGAAGACGCCAACCCGGCCTGCGGTGTGGTCAACGCCCAGATGACCTACCTGGATTCGGCAGGCCACAAGCAGGCGCTGGACTATCGCAAGCTTTCCGATAACTGCAGTAACCAGAACTGACCTTCTTTTGTGACGAGGGAGTGCTCCCGCTGGGCGTGTGTAGGAGCTGCCGGAGGCTGCGATCTTTTGATCTTTCGCTTGAGATTCAAGTGTTTTTGGAAAGATCGCAGCCTCGTTGCACTCGACAGCTCCTACGCCCCAGCGGGAGCAGGCTCCCTCGCCATGGGGTTTACGTCAGCCTTTTATATTGAGGTGTTGCCATGCTTCTGATCGCTTTTCTCGGCGGGATCCTGACGATCCTCAGCCCCTGTATTCTTCCAGTGGTGCCGTTTCTGTTTGCCCGGGCCGATCGCTCCCGTGGCTCGGTGCTGCTGACCCTTGGCGGTATGGTGCTGACGTTTGCCCTGGTCGCCAGCCTGGCAGTAGTCAGCAGCGAGTGGGTGCTGCGAGCCAGCAGCGTCGGCCGGCAAGTCGCCTTGGTGGTGATGGTGGTGTTTGCCTTGTCACTGATCTTCAGTCGGGTCGGCACCTGGTTGGCGCGGCCGCTGGTCAGCCTGGGCAATCGCCTGGACGCCGGCGCCGGGCGGATGGCCGGGCCTGTGGCTTCAGTGCTGATCGGGGTCGCCACCGGGCTGCTCTGGGCACCGTGCGCCGGACCGATACTCGGGGTGATCCTGACCGGGGCCATGCTGCAAGGCGCCAGCGCACAAACCAGCCTGTTGTTGCTCGCCTACGGCCTGGGCAGTGCCTTGTCCTTGGGAACGCTGATCCTGGCCGGGCGCGGACTGGTCGGACGCCTGAAACTCTCGCTGCCGATCACCACCTGGTTGCGCCGGGGAACGGGAGCGCTGGTGTTGCTGGCGGCCGTGGCGATCGGCACCGGTGCCGATGATCGTCTGTTGGCCAGTACCTCTTCCCAAGGGGCTGCGACCTTGGAGCAAAGCCTGCTCAAGAATGTACCCAAGGCCATCGATTACGTGGTCAGCAAGGCTGGCGCAAGCGCCATGCCGACCCTCGACGCCCTGGGGGCCATGCCTTCGCTGGACGGTGCGGTGCAGTGGTTGAACTCACCCCCGCTGAGCAGCGAATCACTCAGGGGCAAGGTGGTGCTGGTGGACTTCTGGACCTACGACTGCATCAACTGCCAGCACACCTTGCCCTATGTGAACGGTTGGGCGAAGAAGTATGAAAAGGACGGATTGGTGGTGATCGGTGTCCACACCCCGGAGTACGGCTACGAGAAAATCATCGACAACGTGCGCGAACAGGTGCGCAAGCTGGACATCCACTACCCGGTGGCGATCGACAATCAGTATGCGATCTGGCGCGCCTTCAACAACCAGTATTGGCCGGCCCATTACTTCATCGATGCCAAGGGGCAGGTGCGCTACAGCCACTTTGGCGAAGGACGCTATGGCGAACAGGAACAGGTGATCCAACGGTTGTTGCAGGAGGCAAAGACGGGCCAATGACCCCTGTGCTCCCGCAGAGTCAAGGAGCCGTGTGGAACTGTGTGGAACTGTGTGGAACTGTGTAGAACTGTGTAGGAGCTGTGGAGCTGTGGAGCTGTCGAGTGCAACGAGGCTGCGATCTTCCCCTAGACACTTGAGCCTCAAGCGAAAGATCAAAAGATCAAAAGATCGCAGCCTTCGGCAGCTCCTACGCAAACCCAGCGGGAGCAAGCGCCTTCGTCACAGGCGTGCATGCGAATTCGAGAATGGCGTGAAAATGCTGGCCCCTTGCTCAGTTACATACAGTCAAACTTCTTTCTTTTCAGAAAGTTGGGCGACAAACCTATGCGTATTTCTATGTGGGTCGTAGCGACATTTCTCCTGGCCGCCGTCTCGTTTGAGGCCCGGGCTCGGGCGCTGACGCAAAACCAGCAGTCGGTGTGCCGCTGGGGGGCGGACATCGCGGCAGGGGCGCAGGCGTCGAAGCTTTCTGGCGTCAGCCTGTACGGTGCGCGCAAGAAGCTGCAAGTGCGCAAGTTTGCCCGACCCTGGATGCGCATGACCGCCCTGGGCATTACCGAGCAGACCTACAACAGCGCCTCGCGTCTCAAGCCGGTCGCGGTCAAGCAGACCTACTACGAACAATGTGTCCGCCATGAACGGGCACGACGATAGGCCCTCAGGCCGGGCTGCGGCCTGGCATCTCGATGCCATGCAGGTTTACCCGTCGATACAGGGTCGCCCGGGAAATGCCCAGGGCCCGGGCGGCGGCGGTGGGTTTCCAGCGGTGACGCACCAGGGCATCGAGCAGTGCCTGGCGTTCCGGGCTGGCGCTCGGCTCCGGCCCGTGATCGGCGGCGTCTGAGCGATGCATTGACTCGGGCAGGTGGCTGAGCTGGACCACGTTGGCTTCGCACACCGCGCACGCATAGCGCAGCACATGGCGCAACTGGCGCACATTGCCCGGCCAGCGATAACCGAGCAGGCATTCCAGGGCCGCGCTGCTCAATTGCACTGTTGCCCCGCACAGCGCCGCCTCCTCGGCAAGAATTCGATTGATCAACACCAGCCGGTCGCTGCGTTCGCGCAACGGTGGCAGCTGGAAGCGCGCGCCGCCGAGGCGGAAATACAAATCTTCGCGAAACTCGCCGGCGGTCACCAGGGTCTCCAGGTCGCGGTGGGTGGCGCAGATCACCTGGATGTCCACGGCCTTGCGGCGGGACGCGCCCAGTGGCGCCACTTCACCCTCGGCCAAAACGCGTAGCAGGCGGGTCTGCAAGGCCAGCGGCATGTCGCCGATTTCATCCAGGAACAAGGTGCCGCCATCGGCCTGTTGCAACAGGCCCTGCATGCCTTTGGCCGAGGCACCGGTGAAGGCGCCGGCGACATAGCCGAACAATTCGCTTTCGATCAGGCTTTCGGGAATAGCGGCGCAGTTCAACGCCACGAAAGGGCGATCACGGCGCTGGCTGGCCTGGTGCAACTGGCGGGCGAACACTTCCTTGCCGGAACCGGTTTCGCCCTGGATCAGCACCGGCAGGTTGCGATCTTTGACCCGCACCGCCAGGCGCAGGCTGTCGGCCAGGCGTGGATCGATTTCCAATGGGGTCATCACCACTCGCGGACGCGCGCTGGCCCGCTGGCGTGGCGCGCTCAAACGCCCGTGCATGGCGTGATCAAGCGAGCAGAGGCTTTCGTCCCGGGCACGGTGCAGCAGTTGCTGGTCGAACACCTGGCCGATGTGTTGCGGCAACTGCCCGTAATGATGCAGCAGATACTGGCGGGCGGCCGGGTTCAAGGCTTGCAGGCAACCGTCATCGTCCCAGGCGAACAGGAAGTCCGGCTGGCTGTCGACGTAGCCGGCGTTGCGATGGGCCCGCAGCACCCAGTAACCCTGGGCGCTGCTCATGAAAAACGCCTGTTCGATCTCCCGGGCGCTCTGCACCACCATTTGCCGGATCAGGTGCTGCGAGCGCCGATCATCCGGCGAGCGCACCGCCGAGACGTCCAGCACACCGAGCAATTCACCCTGGGGATCGAAGACCGGTGCGGCGGAGCAGGTCAGGCCAATGAACGCCGCTCGGAAATGGTCGCGCTTGTGCACCGTCACCGGGGCCTTGGCCGTGAGCACCGCCGCCACGCCGCAAGTGCCTTCCTCGCCCTCCGACCAACAGGTGCCCAGGTACAGCCCGGCCTTGCGGCAGTCATTGCGAATCGTGGTTTCCACTCGGTAGTCGATGGTCTGGCCCTGGGCATCGGTCAGTAGCACGCAGTAGTCGGCATCGCGGACCCGGCCATGCAGGCGCGCCACTTCTTCGCTGGCGATATTGAGGAACAGCTCGGAGCGCTCACGGCATTGCTTGAGCACGTCCTGGGACAGGATGCGCGGACCCTGCAGCGAACCGGGGTCCAGGTGATGTTGCTCCATGGACCGGCGCCAGGAGTCAAGGATCAGGTCCGGGACGGGCAGTTGTGGCAATTGGTTCGCGTTTTTCACCACGCGGCTGACGCAATCCACGTGCGCCCGGGAGTGAGCGGAAAGCATAGGGGCCTCCGATTCAGCTTCTTATCGTTGTGCGCACATTAAGCGCCGTTCGCCGGATGCAGACAAGCTCGACGGGTTGTTCGAGCGGTGTGAGACGCCACGTCTCAGTGTCTCGCCGCAACCTCGTGCAGGCTGACATGGGGCGTCTCACCGGGGCTCGGTTAGGTTCATCGAAAATCACGGATGGACCGCTCTGTTCCGGTCGTTTCGGGGTTTTTTCCTGTAACTGGCACCGCCCTTGCTCTACCTCTGGGGCCCGCCCGACGGGGCATCCAATAATAACAACGAGGTGTCTATGGTTTCCTGCCCAGGCTGTTTGTCTGTCCCATCCACGGTGGCGTCATGAGTCGCCGGCCATTGACCGTGGGCATCATCGCCAACCCCGCGTCGGGCCGTGACGTACGGCGCCTGACCGCCAATGCCGGGCTGTTCTCCAGCACTGACAAGGTCTCGGTGATCCAGCGCTTGCTGGCCGCCTTCGGCGCCACTGGCATCGAGCAGGTGTTGATGCCCACCGACATGATTGGCATGGCCGCCGCCGTGCTGAAGAACAGCCACAGCCGCCAGGCCCGACGCAGTCACTGGCCGGCCCTGGAGTTTCTCGACCTGACCCTGCGCCAGACCGTCGAAGACACCCGCCGGGCCGCGCGTCTGATGGCCGAGCGCGAGGTGGCGCTGATCGCCGTGCTTGGCGGCGACGGCACTCACAAGGCGGTGGCCGCCGAAGTGGGGGACATCCCGTTGCTGACGCTGTCCACCGGCACCAACAACGCCTTTCCCGAACTGCGCGAGGCCACCAGTGCCGGTTTGGCCGGAGGCTTGTACGCCAGTGGCCGGGTACCGGCCCAGATCGGCTTGCGCCGCAACAAACGCTTGTTGGTCTGCGATGCCGGACGTGGCTTGCGCGAAGTCGCCCTGGTGGACGTCGCCGTGTCGCCGCTGCGGTTTGTCGGCGCCCGGGCGATCAGTCGCGCACAGGACCTGGCCGAAGTCTTCGTGACCTTCGCCGAACCGCAATCCATTGGCCTGTCGGCGCTGTGCGGCTTGTGGTTTGCGGTGTCACGCCAGGCACCGGGTGGCGCCTGGATGCGCCTGGACCCGCAATCACCCGAAGCGCTGCTGGTGCCGCTTGCGCCAGGGCTGCTGCAAGGCTGTGGCGTGCTCGCCGCCGGGCCCCTGGAACCTGGCATCGCCCACGGCCTGTCCCTTTCCTGCGGCACCCTGGCCCTGGATGGCGAACGGGAAATCGAATTCAACGCGCAGGACCGGCCCACGGTCACCCTTGATGCCGGGGGGCCGCTGAGCATCGACGTCAACGCGGTGCTGGCCTACGCCGCGCAACACCGTTTGCTGGCCATCGGCCGCGAACACCCGCAACACCCTCTGAATCTTCAAGAAGACACCCCAGGAGAATAAAAATGTCGACACCGCTCACCCACGATCAACTGCTGCACGCCTACCAGGTGATGCGCACCATCCGCGCCTTTGAAGAGCGCCTGCACGTGGAATTCGCCACCGGCGAAATTCCCGGTTTCGTCCACCTGTATGCCGGCGAAGAAGCCTCGGCCGCCGGCGTCATGGCCCACCTGGGCGATGACGATTGCATCGCGTCCAACCACCGTGGTCACGGCCATTGCATCGCCAAGGGCGTGGATGTCTACGGGATGATGGCCGAGATCTACGGCAAGAAAACCGGTGTCTGCCAAGGCAAGGGCGGTTCGATGCACATCGCCGACTTCGAGAAGGGCATGCTCGGCGCCAATGGCATTGTCGGTGCCGGCGCGCCGCTGGTGGTGGGCGCCGCGCTGGCGGCCCGGCTCAAGGGCACCGACAGCGTCGCCGTGGTGTTTTTCGGCGACGGCGGCTCCAACGAGGGCGCGGTGTTCGAGGCCATGAACATGGCGTCGGTGTGGAACCTGCCGTGCCTGTTCATCGCCGAAAACAATGGCTACGCCGAAGCCACCGCCTCCAATTGGTCGGTGGCCTGCGATCACATCGCCGACCGCGCGGCCGGGTTCGGCATGCCCGGGGTGACGGTGGATGGCTTTGACTTCTTTGCTGTGCATGAGGCCGCCGGAGCCGCCGTCGAACGCGCCCGTGCCGGGGAAGGGCCGTCGCTGATCGAGGTCAAGCTGACCCGCTACTACGGCCACTTCGAGGGCGACGCCCAAACCTATCGGGCGCCCGACGAGGTCAAGCATTTTCGCGAGAACCAGGATTGCCTGATGCAGTTCCGTGAGCGCACCACCCGGGCCGGTTTACTCACCGCCGAGCAGTTGGACCAGATCGACAAGGACGTGGACATGCTGATTGAAAACGCCGTGTACAAGGCCAAATCCGATCCCAAGCCCTCCGCGGCGGACCTGCTGACCGACGTCTACGTCAGCTATCCCTGAACGCCCCCCTGAATAACAACAATAGAGACTTCCATCATGGCGAGAAAAATCAGCTATCAGCAGGCAATCAACGAGGCCCTGGCCCAGGAAATGCGCCGCGACACCAGCGTCTTCATCATGGGTGAGGACGTGGCCGGTGGTGCCGGCGCGCCCGGTGAAAACGACGCCTGGGGCGGCGTGCTCGGCGTTACCAAGGGGCTTTACGACCAGTTCCCCGGACGCGTGCTGGACACGCCGCTGTCGGAAATCGGTTATGTCGGCGCGGCGGTCGGAGCCGCCACCTGCGGCGTGCGTCCGGTGTGCGAACTGATGTTCGTCGACTTTGCCGGGTGTTGCCTGGACCAGATCCTCAACCAGGCGGCGAAATTTCGCTACATGTTCGGCGGCAAGGCCTCCACGCCCCTGGTGATCCGCACCATGGTCGGCGCCGGCCTGCGCGCCGCCGCCCAGCATTCGCAGATGCTCACGTCCTTGTGGACGCACATTCCGGGGCTCAAAGTGGTGTGCCCGTCATCGCCTTACGACGCCAAGGGCCTGCTGATCCAGGCGATCCGCGACAACGACCCGGTGATCTTCTGCGAGCACAAGTTGCTTTACAGCATGCAGGGCGAGGTGCCGGAAGAGCTCTATACCATTCCCTTTGGCGAGGCCAACTTCCTGCGCGACGGCAAGGACGTGACCCTGGTCTCGTACGGGCGCATGGTCAACACCGCGATGGACGCGGCGCGCAACCTGGCTGGGCGGGGCATCGACTGCGAGGTCATCGACCTGCGCACCACCAGCCCGCTGGACGAGGACAGCATCCTGGAAAGTGTCGAGAAGACCGGACGCCTGGTGGTGATCGACGAGGCCAACCCACGCTGTTCCATGGCCACCGATATTTCCGCGCTGGTGGCGCAGAAAGCCTTTGGCGCACTCAAGGCGCCGATTGAAATGGTCACCGCGCCGCACACCCCGGTGCCGTTTTCCGATGCCCTGGAAGACCTGTACATCCCTGACGCGGCGAAGATCGAACAAGCCGTGCTCAACGTGATCGAGTGGAGCAAGCGCTGATGAGCCAGATTCATACCCTGACCATGCCCAAGTGGGGCTTGTCGATGACCGAGGGCCGGGTCGATGCCTGGCTCAAGGAGGAGGGCCAGGCCATCACCAAGGGCGATGAAGTGATGGATGTAGAGACCGACAAAATCTCCAGCAGCGTCGAAGCGCCGTTTTCCGGAATCCTGCGCCGCCAGATTGCCCGCCAGGACGAAACCCTGGCGGTCGGCGCCTTGCTCGGGATTGTCGTCGACGGTGAAGCCAGCGATGCCGAGATCGATGCGGTCATTGAGCAGTTTCAGTCGACGTTCGTGCCCGGCGATGCGGCCGATGAAGACAGCGGGCCGAAACCGCAGAAAGTCGAGTTGGACGGCCGGGTGATCCGCTATTTCGAGCGGGGTGAGGGCGGCACACCACTGTTGCTGGTGCATGGTTTCGGCGGCGACCTGAACAACTGGCTCTTCAACCATGAGGCGTTGGCCGCCGGGCGTCGGGTGATTGCGCTGGATCTGCCGGGCCACGGCGAATCTTCGAAAAGCCTGCAACGCGGCGACCTGGAAGAACTGAGCGGCGTGGTGTTGGCCTTGCTCGATCATCTGGACATCAACGCTGTGCATCTGGTGGGGCATTCCATGGGGGGGGCGGTATCGCTGAATGTCGCACGCCTGATGCCGCAGCGGGTCCGGTCGCTGACCTTGATCGGCAGCGCTGGGCTGGGCGCGCAGATCAACGGCAGCTACCTGCAAGGTTTTGTCGAAGCGGCCAACCGCAACGCCCTCAAGCCGCAACTGGTGCAACTGTTTTCCAATGCCGAATTGGTCAACCGCCAGATGCTCGACGACATGCTCAAGTACAAGCGCCTGGAGGGCGTGGACGTGGCGCTGCTGCAACTGTCAGCGACGCTGTTCGCCGACGGCCGCCAACAGGTGGATTTGCGCGAGGTGGTGCAGACCGGCCACGTACCGACTCTGGTGATCTGGGGCAGCGATGACGCGATCATCCCGGCGGTCCACAGCGACGGGCTGAGTGCCCAGGTCGAGGTGCTGTCCGGCCAGGGCCACATGGTGCAGATGGAAGCGGCCGAGCAGGTCAACCGGCTGATCCTCGGGTTCATTGAGCAGCACTGATCAAGCGGACGGCGACATGCGTCGTCGTCCCTACAAACTTCTGGAGACAACGTTATGAACGTTTCAATCACGCCGACCCGCAGTATGCGCGCCGCCGTCTGGCATGGCCGCAACGATATCCGCGTCGAAGACGTGCCACTGCCGGTTTCGCCGCCCGCCGGTTGGGTGCAGATCCGCGTGCAATGGTGCGGCATCTGCGGCTCCGACCTGCATGAATACGTGGCCGGGCCGGTGTTCATCCCGGTGGACGCGCCACACCCGCTGACCGGGATCAAGGGCCAGTGCATCCTCGGCCATGAGTTCTGCGGCGAGATCGTCGAACTGGGCGCCGGCGTCGAAGGCTTCACTGTCGGTGAGCCAGTGGCGGCGGACGCCTGCCAGCACTGCGGCACCTGCTATTACTGCACCCACGGGCTCTACAACATTTGCGAGAACCTGGCCTTCACCGGGCTGATGAACAACGGTGCGTTCGCCGAACTGGTCAACGTCCCCGCCAACCTGCTTTACAAACTGCCCGCCGATTTCCCGGCCGAGGCCGGTGCGTTGATCGAGCCCTTGGCGGTGGGCATGCATGCGGTGAAAAAGGCCGGGAGCCTGCTGGGCCAGAACGTGGTGGTGGTCGGCGCCGGCACCATCGGCCTGTGCACCATCATGTGCGCCAAGGCCGCCGGAGCGGCCCAGGTGATTGCCTTGGAAATGTCCGGTGCGCGCAAGGCCAAGGCCCTGGAAGTCGGGGCCAGCCATGTGATCGACCCGAACGAATGCGACGCCCTGGCCGAAGTTCGGCGCCTGACCGCTGGCCTGGGGGCCGATGTCAGTTTCGAATGCATCGGTAACAAGCACACCGCGAAACTGGCCATCGACCTGATCCGCAAGGCGGGCAAGTGTGTGTTGGTGGGCATTTTCGAGGAACCGAGTGAGTTCAACTTCTTTGAGCTGGTCTCCACGGAGAAGCAAGTGCTGGGCGCGCTGGCCTACAACGGTGAGTTCGCCGATGTGATTGCCTTCATCGCCGACGGACGCCTGGACATCTCCCCACTGGTGACCGGACGCATCCAGCTGGAGCAGATTGTCGGCCAGGGCTTCGAGGAGTTGGTCAATAACAAGGAGCACAACGTGAAAATCATTGTGTCTCCCGCACGGATCTGAGAGCGCCTGATGTGGGCGATTGGCGATGGCCGGCAGCGGCCATCGCATTTTTTCGGCCAGGGGAGACGTTCAGTCCGGCCGATAGTCTTGCCAGACGGTCCTTTCGTTGAGTTGCAGTTGCTGCTCTTCTTCCTGCCGAAACGTACGGTCGCAGTCGAGGAAGAACTCATCGAGCTGCGGTGGCTTGATGCTGGCGCCACTGAGCATCGAGTGCACCTGGCCGCGGTGATGGACCTGATGTTCGAACAGGTGCAACAGCAGCCGGTCGATTCGTTCGCGCACCACACCGTCGACACGCACCAGCTCCACGGAGCGGGCGAGGTTTTTCTCCCGCAGGGCTTGGCAGAACGCCACCAGCCGTTGATCGGTTTGGGTTTGGCTTTGCTTCAGTTGGGCAAAGGCCAGGGTTTCAGAAAAGTCCTTTATCTGCCCGTCGCGGTCGCCTTCCAGGGCGCAGAGGTAATAGCGGTCCACTTCCAGGATGTGGCAAAGCGTGGCTTGTATGGACGGGAAGAACCCCGTACGCGGCGCGTCGTATTCGGCCTTGCTCAATTGCGCGCAGGCGCTGAGCAGCCTGTGGTTGGCCCATTGATTGTTCAGGGCCTGGGCCAGGAAATAGTTCATGGGAAGCCTCGTCAATACTCTGTGGGAGCGAGCCTGCTCGCGATTGAGTCGGCACATCCAGCATAGCCGGCTCAGGCAGACCGCTATCGCGAGCAGGCTCGCCACAGGTTGAGTCGCATGGGTTCACTCTTGTGTATTCACCACAAAACCCTTTGGGAGCGGACTTCATCTGCCTTGCGGGTTAGGTCGGACCTTAAAGCCCTACCTCCGGCAACACCGGCCGATTGGCCATGGCCTTGGCCATGATCTGCTCCACATACACCCGGTCCGCTTCCGGCAGCGCCAGACGGGGTGGGCGGGTGAGGGCGCTGCCACGGCCGGCGATGGCTTCGCACAGCTTGATGCATTGCACCAGGTCGGCGCGGGCGTCCAGGTGCAGGATCGGCATCAGCCATTCATAGATCGGCAGCGCTTCGGCGAAGCGTCCGGCGCGGGCCAGACGGAAAATGGTCTCACCTTCCTGCGGGAACACATTGGACATGCCCGAGACCCAACCTTCGGCCCCCACGGCGAGGCTTTCCAGCACTACGTCATCGAGGCCTGCGAACAACACAAAACGGTCGCCGACTTCGTTGCGCACGTCGATGAAGCGCCGGGTGTCACCGGAGGAATCCTTGAAACACACCACGTTGTCGCAATCGGCCAGGGAAATCAGGATGTCTGGTGTCACGTCATTCTTGTAGATCGGCGGGTTGTTGTAGACCATCAACGGCACGTCGGCATGCCGGGCCACGTAGCGGAAATGCTCGGCGGTCTCGAATGGCTTGGAGCCATAGACCAGCGCCGGCATCAACATCACCCCGTCGACGCCGACCTTGCGCACCGCGTTGGCCACCTTGGCGGCTTGCACGCTGGTGAATTCGGCCACGCCGCAGATCACCGGCACGCGGCCACGGGAAGCGTCTACCGCGACTTCGGTCACGGCGATCTTTTCCTCGGCGCTTAAGGAAGTGTTTTCCCCCACCGAGCCGCAGACCACCAGGCCGGAAACACCGTCACGAATGACGTTGGAAATCACTTGGTGGGTTTTTTCCAGGTTGATGGAAAAGTCATCGTTGAATTGGGTGGTGACGGCAGGGAAGACGCCGCTCCAGTTGATGCGTTTGCTCATGGGTTATCTCCGGTTTTGATAGTGCTTTTGTGGCGAGGAAGCCTGCTCCCGCTTTGCCTGTAGGAGCTGTGTAGGAGCTGTGTAGAAGCTGTCGAGTGCAACGAGGCTGCGACCACTTGAGTCTCAAGCGAAAGATCAAAAGATCGTCCGAACGCGGCCCGAGCCTTCGCCAGCGCCTACAGAGCCCAGCGCGAGCAAGCTCGCTCCCACAGGGTTTTGTGGTGGACACATGGATTGGGCTGTGTACACAAAACCAATGTGGGAGTGAGCTTGCTCGCGATGAGGCCATCGGCTATTTCACCGACTTGAGGAACGCCGCCGTCTGCGGCTGCACCGGATTGCCAATCACCTGGTCCGGCGGCCCGATCTCATGGACTTGGCCATTGCAAAAAAACGCCACGCGGTCGGACACGTCTCGGGCGAAGCGGATTTCGTGGGTCACCAGCACCATGGTCATGCCGTCTTCGGCGAGCATGCGCATGGTGTCCAGCACTTCGCCCACCAGTTGCGGGTCGAGGGCCGAGGTGGCTTCGTCGAAGAGCATGTAGTCCGGCGACATCGCCAGCGCCCGGGCGATGGCCATGCGTTGCTGTTGGCCGCCGGAACGTTTGCCGGGGACGGCCTTGAGTTTGTCTCCCAGGCCCACATGCTCAAGCTGTTGCACCGCCAGCGCCTCGGCGTCCTGTTGGCTCTTGCCCAGCACCTTGCGCGGCGCCAGCATCACGTTTTCCAGCACGCTCAGGTGGGGGAAGGCGTTCCACTGCTGGAACACGATGCCGATCTTCTGCCGCAGGTGATTGAGGTCGGTGGCGCGGTCATGGACCTCGATGCCGTCCACGCGAATGCTGCCTTTCTGGATCGGTTCCAGGCCGTTGATGCACATCAGCAGGGTCGACTTGCCGGAGCCGGAACCGCCGATGATCGACACCACTTCGCCCTTGTCCACGGTCAGGCTCACACCCTTGACCACTTCCAGGTCACCGAAGGATTTGTGCACGTTTTCGATCTCAATCATTTTCCTGCCACCTTCTCTCCAGACGTGCGCCAAGGCGGGCGACCACCAGGCTCATGACGTAGTAAATGAGGCCCGCGATGCACAGCACCAGCAGGGGTTCCTGAATGCGCGTGACGATGGTTTGCGATGCCCGCAACAATTCGACGATGCCGATCCACATCACCAGCGCGGTGTCTTTCATCACGCCCAGCACCAGGTTCAGCCAGCCGGGAAAGGCCACCCGTGTGGCAACTGGCAGGACGATGAACCGCAGGTCCTGCACATAGCTCAGGCCCAGCGACCGACTGGCCCGGCGGGTGCTCAACGGCACCGCGAGCACACCACTGCGGACGATTTCGGTGAAGTAAGCGGCGGCATAGACGCCAAGGACGATGCAGCCGACGGCGAAGGCGCTGAGGTTCAGCCCGACGATGCTCTTGAGGGCGTTGAACAGCACGAACTGGATCAGCAGTGGCACGCTGCGAAAGGCATCTAATACCCAGGCCAGGGGCAGGCTGGCCCGCGGTAACAACGCCCGCAACAGGCCGAACAGCAGACCGGCCAGGGTGCCCAGCAGGATCGACCATACGGTCAGTTGCAGCGTGACCCAGGCCCCCTCGAGCAAATACAGCAGGTCGTTAACGCTGAGGCTTGTTGAAAACATGACGCACCCTCCTCAATAACGAAACAAGCGCCAGGAAAACAGCCGGGCCAACCCGACGATCAGCTTGGCGATCAGGTAATACAGCACCGCCGCGAGGGCGAAGTATTCGAAGGTGCGGAAGGTCTTGACGTTGTATTCCTGGGTGACACCGGTGAGGTCGTTGTTCAGACCGACGACCACCCCCAGGGACGTCATCAGCACCGCCCAGACCATCTGGTTGGTCAACGGGTAGAACACGATGCGCAACAGTTGCGGGACGATGATCATCCGGTACGCCTGGAAGGCGCTCATTCCCAAGGAGCGGGCGGCGCGCATTTGCGTACCGGGCACGGCCTTGAGGCCGCCACGAAAGTTTTCCGCCAGGTAGCCGGCGTTGTTGAAGGTGATTCCGGCCAGCAAGGCCAGCCAGGAACTGACGTGCAGCCCGAGGGAGCCGAGGCCGAAGTAGAGGATGTAGATCTGGAACAGCGAGGGCGTGTTGCGGGCGATGGACACCCAGCCATCGCCTACGCCCCGCAGCACGCGATTCGGGGTCTGGCGCATGACCGTCAGCACCAGGGCGATCAGCACACCGAAAATCATCGACAGCGCGGCGGTCTCGAACGTCACCCAGGCCCCGGCGAGCATGTCAGGCAGGGCGCGCAAGGCCGGGCGCCATTGGAAGCTGTAGTCAAACATAAGTCGGGCTCCCGGTGCGGGCGGTGGGTTGCAGCCATGTCGGCGGCCGGCCGCGAGTCGTGGCGGTGCACGCGGCCTCGACGCAATCGGCGAGGGCAGCAAAGTGCACCCCACGCCCGACCAGACCCGGTGCGTAGTGGGCGTATTTACCGGAGTTGGTCATCAGCGTGGTGGCGTGGGGCGGGATCACCGGTTCGCCCAACATGCACCAGCAAGTGTCGGTCACCAGCACCGCCCCGAAAGTCTCGATGGTAGCCAGATACCCGGCTTTACGGGCCTGCTCCAGCACTGTCCGGCCGCAGGTGATCGTCAGCACCACATACGGATGCTTGACCCGGCCCACGCACAAGGCCGCGAGGGCGGCGAATTCGCTGAGGGAGAAATGCGGGTTACCCAGGGACACCACGTCCACCCAGTTGTCCCGTGCACTGTTGAGCTCACGCCAACTGGCAAGCAGGCCGGCGGTATCGACGCTTTCCTGCGGCAAGGTGACGTCCTTCTCCAGGACATCGGCCGGGTCGAGGGCTTCCGGCGTTACCCCGGCGATGTGGAACAACGGCGCGGCGCTGGTGGTGGCGAACGCGGCACCAAAGGCTTTGAGGTCGTCCAGGGTGGGCGCGGCGTGTTCCAGCCCACGTATCAGCGGGATGCGCCGGCCCGCCAGGCTACCGATGTGATAGCCCAGCAGTGGATAGAAACTGTCATCCACCTGACCCAGCGCCGGCACGTCGACGATCAGCCGGGCCTTGCGCGGGTCGTCGAGATGGCAGCCGGTCAACGGTGCCCGTCCGCACAGGGCGATGCAGATGTCGAGGAAGTCCGGGTACTTCTGCGTGCGCGCGCCCAGCACGCTGTTGGCGTAGACCACCGCGTTGGACTCGGCCCAGACGATCTGTTCGCCGGCCTTGGGCGCGGTGTCCAGCAGGTAGGGGGCGCAGGTGAAGCTCAGTTGAGCGCCCATCGCCATGTAGGCATCGCCCAGGGCACTGGCCGGCTCGCCCAGGGCCGGATCGACGCCCAGTTCCCGCCAGCGACGCTGGTCCACGGAGATGGAATTGAGGGTGGTGGGCACACGTACCTTCGCCCCCCACTGCACCAGTTGTTCGGCAAAGCGCAGGCTGGCCGGGCCGGTGTAGATACAGCCGTCGATGTGGGCCTGGGTCACGTCCAGCAGTTGCGTGGCGCCCTGGATATCGGCCATGCGCAGCACGATTTGCATTGCCACTTGGGCGGCCTTGCCGTGGCTGCCGTCGAGCAACGCCCGGTCCTGTTCGCTCAGTTCCAGGGTCGAGGATGTGGGCGGCTGAAGCGTCGTGTCAGCACCTTGCCAACCGTCGTTTGGGGGGTGGCCAAACAGTGTCAGGACGTCGCCTTCCAGGCGCACGAAACCCTGGCCGCGCAGCCCATTGAAGGCCTCGTGCCCCACGCACACCACCGGCAGCGAGCGCTGGAAAATCACCTGCGCCACCAGCACGCCGAGGGTCAGGATTTCATCGGCTTCGGCGAGCACCAGGGCCGCGGGTGCATGGCCGTTGCTGATCAGTTCCATCAAGACGCTGCTGCCGGTGCAGGAGCCGCGCCCGCTGGGAATGGCCAACACACGCCCGGCCAGGCGCTGGCCACTCAAGGGATGGTGGCGGTCGATGACCTCGCCGCTGGCCGGATCGACCCCGCCCCAGAAACTCAGCCCCACCTCGGCGAACAGCAGGGCGCCCTGGGCGGCACCTTCCACCAGGCTGCGGCCTTTCACACGGACAGGCGTGTTTGGCATGCGCCGATCCTCAGTAATAGACCTGGGGAACGGTCAGGTTGGCCGGCGCAATGTCGGTGCCGACCCATTTGACGAACAGTTCGTTGTAGCGGCCGGTGCGCACCTGCTGGTTGACGAACAGGTTGAGGTAGTTGAGCAGACCGTATTCGCTACGCTTGGCACCGAGGGACACGTAGTCGATGACGTAGGGCGCGTCACCGGCGATCTTCAGGCCCTTGTACTTGCCCGACTTGAGGGTCGCGGCGGCCACGGTGTTGGTCGCCACGGTGGCATCGATGTGCCCTTGGGCGACCGCCAGCAAGGTGTCGTTCTGCGATTGGTAGGCGCGGAAGCTGCCGCTACCCCAACGCTTCTGGTCCTTCTCCAGGGCGATGGCTTCGTAGGTGCTGCTGGTGTTGCCCAGGGCTTTGCCCTTGAGGTCGGCGTAGCTGTTGATGCCGGTGTTGTCGCGGGTCAGCACGACCATCTGGAAGGCGAAGTAGGGCACGGTCAAGCCCACGGTCTTGGCCCGCTCCAAGGTGTCAGACGTGGAGGCGACGATGACATCGGCGCGGCCGGACAGCAGCGCGGGGATTCGGTCGGAGAACGGGGTTTCCACCACTTGGGCATCTACACCGAGGACCTTCGCCAGATCGTTGCAATAGTCCACGTCGAAGCCCGCCGGTTTGTTGCTTTCGTCGCGAAAACCCATCGGGGGGAAGTCCAGCGTCACGGCGCAACGCAGCTTGCCCGAGCCGATGATCTCATCGAGCTTGTCGGCGTGGGCGTGGGCGTGGGCGTGGGCGATGAAAAGCGGGCTGAGGACAATGCTGAGGGCGACCGCCAATGCAGGTTTTTTCATAAATGCCTCGCTGTCGAATAAATGCGGTGAAATATCGCATTAAGGATTTCGTATACGATATTAGATAAGCAATCGGCGTGCCTGTTTCTGGCAGAGCCGCAGCAATGCCACCGCAGGGCTGGCCTAGAGGCTTTCATGCCGGGCGCTAACAAGCAGGGCAAGGAGATGGTGCTGGGGCGGCGTGTTACAGATGGGAGCAACCACGGGGCCCGACGCCCCATCAGGGAACAAGGATCAGCGTCGTTTTACGCGATATTGGCTGGGAGACAGGCTGGTCAGGGCCCGGAACTGGCGGCTGAAGGCGCTGTGGTCGGTGTAACCGCAGCGCAGGGCGATCTCGGTGATTGGCAGGTCGTTGTCGAGTAACAGTCGCGAGGCTTCCTCCAGTCGTGCCTTGTGAATCATCTGCCGCGGCGTGAGTTGGAAGATGCGTTTGCAGTGCCGCTCCAATTGCGCCACCGACAATTCGGCAATGGCGGTCAGCTCGGCAAGGCTGATGGGGCGGGCGAAGTGGTGCTTGATGTGGGCGTCCACCGCCGCCAGTTTTTGGAACGCCGGATGGCTTGATTGCGGCAGTTGCAGGTCGCGGGAAATGCCGGCCAGGCCGACGATCTGGCCATTTGGATCGTGCAGGGCGAGCTTGTGAGTCAGGCACCATACGGGCTGGTTACCGTAATACAAATGCAGTTCGAGCTGGTCGGCCAACTCCCGCCCGCTGGCCAGCACCCGACGATCCTGTTCGGTGTACAGCGGGCCGAAGCGCTCGGGGAACACCTGGTCGGCGCTGAGGCCGAGCAGGTCGGCGCTGTGTTTGAAACCGCAGCGCCGGGCCAGGGTCTGGTTGACGAAGGCGTAGCGGGCCTGCTTGTCCTTGATGAAAAACACCACGTCCGCGAGGGTGTCCAGCAGCGGGGCGATGGGCTGCAGGCTGCGCAGCAGGGTGTCGAGGTCGCAGGGGGCTAAGGACGTGAGTGAGGGGTACATGGCCGGCGTTGTCTTTTTTGTGGGAGCGATGGCGCAGTGTCAGTCGAAAATGTAGTGCCTGTCACGCCGCCATCGCGAGCAGGCTCGCTCCCACAGGGTTCCGGCGTGTTCACAGATCTGGGGGTTATGGCAATCCCCTGTGGGAGCCGAGCTTGCTCGCGATGACGGCGGCACAGGCAGCATCTCTACCAACTGACCCACCGCTATCGCGAGCAAGCTCAGCTCCCACAGGGGATTTGTGGTGAGTACAGGTCAGAGTGGGATGTGTGTCGGGTTCAGGTGGGAGGGGTTTCTTCCAGGTTCAGCAAGGTTTCGATCCGCGCCGGGCTGAAGGGTGGGCGAGGTGTGGGCGGTGTCCAGCCGAACAGGTGTTCCAGGGCGGCGCCGCACACTCGGCCCTGGCAGGCGCCCATGCCGCAGCGGCTTGCCAGTTTTGCTTCGCGCCAGTTTTCGTGGCCGACCAGTTCGCCATACGGCACGTCTTCGCAGCGGCAGACCAAGGTGTCAGCCGTGGCCAGGGTCTTGAGCCGTGGATCGAGGGCAAAGGCCTTGTTCAATGCCCGGGCGAAACCCTGCCAGCGTGCCCGGCGCGGCCACAGTCGCTGGGCGGCTGCGCTATTGCCGACGGCGGCATGGCCGGCGATGGCGCCTTCCACCAGCGCCAGTTCGCTGCCACCAAAACCGGTGCATTCGCCTGCCGCGTAATGTTCATGGCGAGTGGTTGCTTGCCAGGCGTCAATCGCCAGCGCCTGGTCTTTAACCGCGCAGCCCAGGGCCTGGCCTAATTGGGTATTGGGAATGAGCCCAAAGCCGCAGGCGAGCCGGTCGCAGGCCAATTCAATCGTCTTGCCTTGCTGATGCAAGCGCACGCCCTCCAGCCGTTCCCGACCGAGCGCTTCCACCACATGGGTGTCGGTGCGGTACTGCCGGTCGAACAGACTGAACGATTGGAAAAGCTTCCCCGGCCAGCGCGGCAGTTGTGCGGCGAAGCCGGCGACAGCGGTGCGACTGGCCTGCTCGGCGATGCGCAACACCTGTGCGCCTTGATGCTTCGCGGTGGCGGCGCTGGCCAACAGCAAGGGGCCGCTGCCGGCGATGACCAGCCGTTCGCCGCGCACCGGCACGCCGCCCTTGATCAGCGCCTGCAAGCCGCCAGCACCGGTCACGCCGGGGAGTGTCCAGCCGGGAAACGGCAGCAGCCGTTCGCGGGCACCGGTGCAGAGAATCAAGCGCTCGTAGCTGATCTGCCAGCCGCGCTCGGCATCTTCGACCAGCAAGGTTTTATCCGCCGCGCAGGCGATCACGCGGGTGCCGGCATGGCAACGTACGTTGGCGCAGGTTTGCAGTTGCGCGCGCAGGTGTCGGGCGGCGCTCGGCAGGTTGGCCTGGGGGCCGTCGCGCCAGATCTGCCCGCCGGGCAGTGGGTTATCGTCCAGCAGCACGATGCGCGCGCCGCTGCCGGCTGCGGCGAGGGCGGCGGCCATGCCAGCGGGGCCGGCGCCAATGATCAGCAGGTCGGTGGTTTCGTTCATGGTCGGGTCTGCACCTGCATGCCGTCATGGCACAGGGTCTGGCAGGCCAGGCGTCGACGGCCGTCGATCAGCACCCGGCATTCCTGGCAGATGCCCATGCCGCATAAGGGCGCACGGCGCTGGCCGCTGACCGAGGTGCGACTGCACCCATCCGCGCCCAACGCCAATGCTGCCGCGACGCTGGTGCCGTTGGCAACCGAGAGTGGGCGGCCGTCCAAAAACAAGTCAGGCATGGGGACAATCCTCCTTGGCTAAGCGGATGCCTTGAGCACACCCAGAACCTGTGGCGAGGGAGCAAGCTCGCGCCGGGCCTGTAGGCGCTGCCGAGCGGAGCGAGGCTGCGATCTTTTCCCTGATAGCTCGAATCTCAAGCGAAAGATCAAAAGAACGCAGCCTTCGGCAGCTCCTACGGTGCCCAGCGCGAGCTTGCTCCCTCGCCACAGGGGAAGTGTATCGGGCTTCAGGCATGGGCCGGTTCTCCCAAAAAACGCTGCGGCAGATAAGGCAGCGCGGCCAGAGGTGAGGTTTCGTCGAACAGCTGCGCGACCAGCAGGTCGGCCGTTGCCGGCGCTGTTGTCACGCCCAGGCCTTCGTGACCCACCGCCAGCCACAGTCCCTGGCGCTGTGGGTGTTGGCCCACCAGCGGCAAGCCGTCGGGGCTTGCTGCACGAAAACCGGTCCAGGCCCTGATGCCGTTCAGAGGCGCCAACCCTGGCACGTATTCGACGGCGCGCTTGAGCATCTTCGCCAGCATCCAGCCTTCCACCTGCGGATCGACGGTGCCGAACTGCCGCGAGGCGCCGATGAACAATTGCCCTGTCGGGCGCGGCTGGATATTGCACGCCACCGACGGTCCGCTGGCGTTATGGGCGCTGGTGACGTAGCCCAGTTCCACCAGGGTGTGGGTGACAGTGGCGGGGTAGCGATCGGTGATCAGCAGGTGGCCCTTCTTCGGCACGATCGGCAGTTCGGGGCACAATTCAGTGGCCTGGATGCCATTGGCGAGGACCACCGCTTCAGCGCTCAACCAGCGACCGTCGTCAAGGCGCACGCGATGACCGTCGACTTCGCTGACCTGCGCCCGTTGCTGGCGAATGTTGGGCGCGTCCAGCATCCAGCGAGCGGCCGCCGGGGCGTAGAGGATGCCATCGCCCTTGATCAGCAGCCCACCTTCCAGCCCCGGGCGCAGCTCGGGTTCTCGCTGACGCAGGGTGGCATGGCCGATCAATTCACAGGCTTCGCCATGGGCCAGCAGGTTCAGGTATTTGCTATGGGCCACCGCCATTTCTTCGGCATTGGCCGCCAACCACAAGGTGCCGTTGTTGCGCCAGGCGCAGCCGTCGGGCAGGGCTGGGGCCAGCTCGCGCCAGCGCTGCAGGGAATATTGACTCAGGGCCAGCTCCGCGGGGTTGTCATCGAGCACCAGCAGGTGCCCCATGCCGGCCGCCGTGGCGCCGTGCCAACCGGCGTCCAGCACCAACACGTTGACGTTGCGTCGGGCCAGCGCCTGGGCACAGGCCGCACCGATGATGCCCGCGCCAATGATGATCACATCGGCGACATGGCCCTCGCTCACGGACGAATGCCCCAGGCGAACGGGTCATCGGCTTCAATGATCAGTGTGGTTTCGGCACTGATGTAGGCTCGGCCACGGATGGTCGGCACGATGCGCTCGCCCGAACGCTCGTAGGAACCCTCGAACTCGCTGCCAATGACACTGGCCTGGCGCCAGATCTGCCCGGGTTGCAGTTTTCCATCGGCCGCCAGGCACGCCAGTTTGGCGCTGGTGCCGGTGCCACACGGGGAGCGGTCATAGGCCTTGCCCGGGCAGAGCACGAAGCTGCGGCTGTCGGCTTGCGGGGCGTCGGCAAACAGTTCGATGTGGTCGATCAGGCCGCCGTCCTCGCCGCGAAAACC
Organism: Pseudomonas sp. RL_105y_Pfl2_101; assembly: GCF_963970585.1. Classification (NCBI taxonomy): domain Bacteria; kingdom Pseudomonadati; phylum Pseudomonadota; class Gammaproteobacteria; order Pseudomonadales; family Pseudomonadaceae; genus Pseudomonas; species Pseudomonas sp. RL_105y_Pfl2_101. The sequence goes on along the minus strand of NZ_CAXAPG010000015.1, from coordinate 96,415 downwards.
TTGCTGCTCCAAGGCTTGCTGCACGGCGTAGGTGTAGGCGGTCAACGCGTCGAGGTTATCGCCGGCCACGCGTTGGCCATGTTCGGCGACCAGGAAAAACCAATTGCCGCCCCAGGCCACGTCGCCCACCACCGGGCCGATGCCGGGCACCTCCAGGGCCAGGGCCTTGCGGTAACGGTAGGCCGGCACGTTGCGCACGCTGACCGAGCGGTCTTCGTGCAAGGTTGCTTGTACCGTGCCCACCGGGGTTTCGATGCTGTGCACGCCGGGGCCGATCCGGCCCAGGTGGGCCAGTGACGCCACCAGGCCGATGGTGCCGTGGCCGCACATGCCCAGGTAGCCGCTGTTATTGAAAAAGATCACGCCGGCACAGGCGCTGGGGTCCACCGGCTCACAGAGCAGCGCCCCCACCAGCACATCGCTGCCCCGGGGTTCGAGCACGCAGGCGCTGCGCCACGCGTCGTGTTCCGTGGCCAGGCGTTGCTTGCGCTCGGCCATGCTACCCGGGCCCAGGTCAGGAAAACCGTCGGTGACCAGTCGGGTCGGTTCGCCGCCGGTATGGGAATCGATCACGGTGATGCGTTTCATGGGAGGGCCACGTCCGTTCAGATGAGTGACGGCAAGCGTGGCCCGCGCCGGGGGGCGACGGCTTGATGGATTTATCTGTCGTCGATGACGAAATCAGCACAGTGCCAACCGATCAATGGCTTGAAGGCAGGAACTTGAACAAGGTTTCGCAGACGCCGGCGATGTGTTCGTCCAGCAGCTTCACCGCACGCTCGACGTCGCCGGTGCGACAGGCCTTGATGATTTCCCGGTGCTCGTGATCGGCGCGTTCCTTGCCCGCCGACAAGCTCATCTGCATGCGCAAGTAGCGCTCCAGCTTGTCGTGGACCGAGCGGATCAGACTCACCATGAAGGGCCGTTGCGCCGGTTCGTAGAGGCAGGCATGCAACTGCCAGTTCAGTTCGGCCCAGCGCCCTACGTCATCTTCACCGACGAACTCCTGGCAGATGCCTTCGGCGCGGGCGAAGGTGTCCTCGGTCATGTTGGGGATCGCCAAGCGCAGCACTTTGTCTTCCAGGAGCATGCGCACCTCGAACATCTGCGCCAGCTCCGCCTCGGAAATGCGCGTCACCATCGCCCCGCGATTGCGCTGGAACATCACCAGGCCCTCGGCCTCCAGGCGTTTGAGGGCTTCGCGCACGGGGATCTTGCTGACGTTGAACTGCCGGGCGATGTCATCCTGGCGAATGGGCTCGTCCTCGGCAAAGTGGCCGGCCACGATGGCGTCGCGCAGGTGGCGGGTGATGATTTCCGAGGTGGAAGGGGTGTTGCCCAGGTCAGGCAGGTTGAACTTGGATAAAGTCACGGCGGCGGGTCGTTCGGCTTAGGTGGGGATATGGTATACGACTTTACCGGGCGCGGTGTTCCGGGAAGGCGCTGCGTAGGAGCTGGCGAAGCCTGCGATCTTTTGATCTTTCGATCTTTCGCTTGAGATTCAAGTGTATTGGGAAAGATCGCAGCCTCGTTGCACTCGGCAGCTCCTACACAGCTCCTACACGCAGCTCTTACACAGCTTCTTGGCAAAGGGGTTGTGTTCAGCCGTGGGACAGGTGGCTCACATAAGCCTCGGTCCGGACGATGCGCCATCCGGTAACAGACGCCCCCGCCAGCAGCGCCAGGCCGAAGACGATCAATGCCACGTCAGCGCCGAAATGATCGGCCAATAACCCGGTCACCACCACCGGGATGCTGAACCCGACATAGGCGAACAGGAAGAACCCGGCGCTGACCCGGGCCTTTTCCGTGTCGGCCATGGCCGTGACGGCTGACAACCCGCCCAGGTACAGGAAACCGTAGCAAGCGCTGCTGGCGCCCAGTGCTCCGAGCAACACGGCGAGCAGGGAGCCGGCGCTCGCGCCCCAGGCCAGCAGCGCGTAGCTCGCGGGCAGGATCAACAACCCCAAGCCCGTCGCCCTGGCCGGTTGCATGCGCCGACCCCAGGGCTGGAAGAGCAAGCCGCAACTGATGACCGTGAAGGTCGACAGGCCAGACCAACGCTGCAAGTCGTGGGTCGCCAGCACCGACGGCAATATGGCGATGACCAGGCCCGAGGTCGCCCAGGCCAGCAGCATGGAAAAACTGTAGGGCAGGCTGCCCGTGGGAAACAACGGCAGGCGCAGCAAGGGCGCGCTTTTGATTTTCAGCGCTGGGTCCGGTAGCCGCCAGACTACGACGATCGCGATGGCAGCCAACATCAGCTGCAACCAGAAGCTGCCGGGTGTGGCGCTGTGATGGACGAACAGGAACAGACTGGTCAACGCCGCGCCCAGACCAAAGCCCAGGGAGGTGCTGGCGGTGACCCGGTTGGCCGGCGAGCGGGGATCGCGGGTTGCCATGAGCTCGGCCATGTAAGCGGTCGAGGTGGCTGAGGCCAGACCTGTGCCGACCCCCATCATCAGGCGCGCCACACCCAGTGCCTCCAGGCTTGGCCAGAGCAGCGTCACCAGCGTCGCCAGCATCGACAGCCCGAGGGCGACCAGGATCAACGGTTTGCGTCCCACCCGGTCGGCCAGCCCGCCGAACGCCAGCAGGACCGGCAGTACGCCCAGCACATAACCGGAAAACGCCACCGCCGTGGCGCCGGCCCCGTAGCCGGACAACTGCGCGTAGGTGGTGTACAGCGGCGCCTGCAGGTTGACCGCAAGGGTGATCAGGCAGAGGCCGAAAGCCAGCCCCCAGGAATGTCGATGCTGTGGGTTCAAGCGTGTTCCTTAAGGGGGGTATGAAGTCCCGGGGACTATCACTTGTGGGTACAACGCAAACAAGGAACAGACCCAGGCCATTTATGCTTAACTGTTCGCTCAAAATTCGAGAACACTTAGCCAAGAGTGCCAGCCGTGGACCTGAAGATTGATCGTAACGTTGCCGAGCCCGTGATCCGGCAGCTCGTGACGCACCTCATGGGCTGGATCAACGCTCATGGCATTCGCCCCGGCGCGCGCATGCCGTCGATTCGGCAACTGGCCCGGGACAACAGCCTGAGCTTGTCGAGCGTGATCAAGGCCTACGACCAACTGGTCGCCAGTGGGGTGCTGGAGTCCCGGCACGGCGCGGGCTTTTTTGTCGCGCAGCAGTTGGCCCAGCCGGTGGAACCTGCACCTGAAGCGGATAACGCACCGTGGCGGCTGTTCGACAATGAATCGACGCAGCTCAAGCTCGGTTGCGGCTGGCTGCCCGATGCCTGGCGCGACGACACCGAGCTGGGCCAGGCGATCCGCCAAGTGGTGCGCAGCGACAACCACGCGTTGTTCAACTACAGCACCCCGTTGGGCTCGCCTCATCTGCGCCTGCACCTTCAAAAACGCCTGGGCCTGATCGATATTCACGTCGACCCGGCGCAAATCATCACCACCCAAGGTGCCAGCCAGGGCCTCGATCTGCTGGTGCGAACCCTGCTCAAGCCCGGCGACCTGGTGCTGGTGGAAAGCCCTGGCTATTACAACCTGTTCAATCTGCTGAAACTGCATGGGGTCCAGACCGTGGCGGTGCCAAGAACCGCGCAAGGCCCGGACATCGCCCGCCTGGAACAGCTTCTCGGTGAGCATAAGCCCTCGTATTTCTTCATCAACAGCATGTACCACAACCCCACTGGCACCAGCCTGGCGCCGAGTGTGGCCTATCGTCTGCTGCAACTGGCAACCGCCCATGACGTTCGCCTCATCGAGGACGACATCTACGCCGATTTCCAGAACGGTTCGACCTCACGCCTGGCTTCTCTGGATGCCCTGGACCGGGTGATCTACCTGGCGAGTTTTTCCAAGACGTTGTCCAGTTCGCTGCGCATCGGTTACGTGGTTGCCCATCCCGAGATCATCCAGCGCCTGGCCGAAGTCAAGATGATTACCGGCATCGGTTGTTCGCTGCTGGCGGAAAACGTGGTGGCGACGTTGCTGGCCAACGGTGCTTATCGCAAGCTGATCCAGCGCTTGCGCCAGCGCCTGAACAAGCAGATGGCGAGCACGCTGCGCCAATTGAATCCGGCCCACTGGGAGGTATTTGCCGAGCCGATGGGGGGCCTGTTCGTCTGGGCCAGGCCGCGGTGGCTGGCGGCACAACGGGTGCAGCAGATCGCCCGGGAGCTGCAAATCCAACTGTCCCAAGGCTCGACGTTCCTGCCCCAGGGCGAGGCGTGCGACTGGTTGCGGTTGAACGTGGCTTATACCCAGGATCATCGTGCGCAGGTGTTCTTCCAGCGGGTGGAGCAGGAGTCGATTGTGGCGGCTTAGTCAGCTTTTGGGTGAATGCTTTAGTCCGCTATCGCGAGCAAGCTCGCTCCCACATTGGATCTTCAGCGGGTATAAACCTTGTGGTTGGCCCCGGCCCCCTGTGGGAGCGAGCTTGCTCGCGATAGCGGCCTGGCATTCAACATTGATGCAAACTGACCCGACGCCATCGCGAGCAGGCTCGCTCCCACATTGGATCTTCAGTGGGTATAAACCTTGTGGTTGGCCCCGGGCCCCTGTGGGAGCGAGCTTGCTCGCGCGATGGCGGCCTGGCATTCAACATTGATGCAAACTGACCCGACGCCATCGCGAGCAGACTCGCTCCCACATTGGATCTTCAGTGGGTATAAACCTTGTGGTTGGCCCCGGGCCCCTGTGGGAGCGAGCTTGCTCGCGATGGCGGACTGACCGGTCACAAAAAACATCGGTGCTAATGGGAATAGATATCAAACGACAATGAGTTACTGTATCTTTCACGACACATTTTTGTCAGCCTCCCGATGTGGGTGGCTTGTTTCCATTAGGATTGTGCATCGATGCGTCGGATTCTCGTTTCACTGTGTGTGCTCCAGGCTTATTCCATTCCCACCTGGGCCGAAGAGCCAATCCCTGCCAAGCCGGCCTCCCTTGAGTTGCAAGCCACGGATATCGTCGGCGCTGCCGATTATGAATCAGCACAGGGCCCGGTGAAGGGCTATCACGCCACCCGTTCGGCCAGTGCCACCCGTACCGACACGGCGATCCATGAAACCCCGCAATCCATTTCCGTGGTGTCTCGCGACGTGGTCGAAGACCTCGGCGCCACGCGCCTGCAGGACGCCCTCGATTACGCCGGCGGGGTCGGCCGGGGCAACAACTTCGGCGGCCAGGGCCTGACCACCTTCACCGTACGCGGTTTCACCACCGGAGAGTTCTACCGCAACGGCTTCCCGATCAACCGTGGTTACCCGAACATGCCGGACGCCAACACCATCGAGCGGCTGGAAGTCCTGCGCGGCCCGGCCACCATGCTTTATGGCCGTGGCGACCCGGGCGGTACCTTCAACGTGGTGTCCAAGCAGCCGTTGGCCGAGCGCACAGTGACCCTGGGCAGCCAGGTCAGCGACCAGGGGATGCGTCGCGGTACGCTGGACGCCTCCGGTCCATTGGACGAGGAAGGGCGTCTGGCTTATCGCCTGAACGTGATCGGCGAGGGCGGCGACACATTCCGCGACCACGTCGAGACCGAGCGTTACGGCATTGCGCCGGTGGTGACCTGGCAGGTCAACGACACCACGCGCCTGACCTTCGAAGGCGATTTCATGCGCAACAACGCGCCGCTGGACCGTGGCTTGACCCATTACGCCGGCCAGCGCGGCACCGCGTCGCGCGATACGTTCTTCGGCGAAAAAGACGTCGGTAAGCTGCACAACGACAATAACATGCTGCAGGTGCGTTTCGAGCACATGCTCAACGACGACTGGACCCTGGCCGGCGGTACCCAATGGCTCGACGGCACCCTGCAGGGCAACGCGGTGGAAGGCAACGGCATCGCCGCCGATGGGCGCACCCTGGGGCGTAACTTCAACTACCGCAAGCTGGAATGGACCGACCACGACACCCAACTCAACCTCACCGGGCATTTTTCCACTGGCGGGTTCGAGCACACGTTGTTGACGGGCATCGAGTATGAAGACTACGACTATAAGTCCATCATCCAGCGCTCCGCCCCGGGTACTGGTGTCTACCCGATCGATATCTTCGACCCGGTGTATGGCCAGCCACGCCCGGCCTTGACGCGCACGCCCACAAATGACGAGGAAAACCTCAAGACGTTTGGTGTGTTCGTGCAGGATCAGGTGGCGCTGACTGAGCGCTTGAAGTTGTTGGGCGGGGCGCGTTTCGAGCGGTTCGAGCATAAGTACAAGACGTTCGTCACCGACACTGGAAACTGGAACGTGAGCGACAGTGCCGTGACCCCGCGGCTGGGAATGATCTACGACTTGACCGACACCGTGGCGGTGTATGCCAATACCGCCCGTTCGTTCAAACCTAACACTGGTCGCAGCAGTGCAGGGGGTGGGTTCAAACCGGAAGAGGGCAAATCCTACGAAATAGGCGTCAAATGGGAAGCGCTGGATCGCCAGTTGAGTGTCGATGCTGCGGTGTACCAGATCGAAAAACGCAACGTACTGACCCCCGACCCATTGGACCAGGACTTCAAAGTGGCCGCCGGCGAAGTGCGCAGCCGTGGTTTTGACTTGAACGTGGCGGGCAACCTGACGCCACAATGGCGCGTGATCGGTGGCTACGCCTATGTGGATGCCGAAGTGACCAAGGACAACAGCATCCCGTCCGGCACCCGCCTGCTCAACGTGCCCAAGAACGCCTTCAGCCTGTTGAACGTGTACGAATTCCAGGACGGTGGCCTCAAGGGGCTCGGCCTGGGCTTAGGCGCCAAGTACGTCGATGAGCGGGCCGGCAATACCGCGGCCAGCACCTTTACCATGGACAGCTACACCGTCGTGGACCTGCTCGGTTACTACAAGGTCAACGAGCGGATCCGCCTCAACCTGGACCTGAAGAATCTGTTCGACGCCGACTACGAAGAAGGTGCATTCGGTGGCGTCTACGCCTACCCAGGCGCCCCGCGAACCGTGCAGGCCGGCATCTCCTACACGCTCTGAGTTCCGCGCTTCATGAAAACCCCGAAGGTTCTGCCTTCGGGGTTTTTCTTTTTACCACTTGCCTGTGCTCATCCCGCCGTCCACCGGCAGTATCGCGCCCGTCGTGAAATCAGCACCCGCCAGGTACAACACGGCCTCGGCAATTTCCTCGACGGTGCCCACGCGACCGGCTGGGGCCAGGTTGTCGAGGAAGTCGCGGTGCGCGGGGTCATGCATGGGCGTGTCGATGATGCCGGGGGCAACGGCGTTGACCTTGATGTTGTGGGGTGACAGTTCCAGGGCCAGGGCGCGGGTCATCTGGTTGACGCCGCCCTTGATCAACACCGGCAGTGCTGCCGGCACCTGGATGTTCGGCTGCAGGGCCACGGCGGCCGAAATGTTGATGATGAAGCCTTGCTGGCGCCCGATCATGTGCGCGGCAGCGGCCTGGCTGGCGTAGACCAGACCCTTGAGGTTGGTGTCCAGCAGCGCGTCCAGGTCTTGGGGGCTGTATTCGACAAAGGGTTTTGGCAGGAAGAAACCGGCGTTGTTCACCAGCCCGTCAACGGCGCCAAACGCCTTGACGGCTTGAGTGATGAGGGCGGTTGAAGTGGCCGGGTCCGCGATGTCGCCGGCCACGCCGATGAAACCGGCCGGGTGGCCGAGCTGGGTGGCGGCAGCCTCCAGGCCGGACGGGGAGCGGGCATTGCCCACCACGTTATAACCCCGACCCAGGAACGCCTTGACCAAACCCAGGCCGATCCCGCTGGAAGCGCCGGTAATGATGACGGTTTTGTTGAGACTCATGATTGACTCCTGATCACATTGAGTTGAACCGGTGCGCCTGTGTTGGCGGTGGTTGAGCTCAGGGTATTGATGCGCCAGGGTTTGATAAATAAGGCTTCTGGTACTTGAGTTGATACGTCATGTAATTAATTTGAAAAGCCTAGAAATCCCTGTGGGAGCGAGCCTGCTCGCGATAGCGTCAGGCCAGTCAGTATTGATATTGACTGACACACCGCTATCGCGAGCAGGCTCGCTCCCACAGGGTTGGCGGGTTGGCAGGCAGAAAAAAGCCCAGTCAATCGGACCGGGCTCGCAAAGGTGGGGCCTTACTCCTTGGGAAGACTTCGATACTGCGTCGTCGTCATCCCCGCATATCCCCAATTATCCGTGTCGACTTCTTCGATCACGATATGGGTCAAATGCGGGTCCTTGCCCAGTACGCGCTGGAGGGTTTCGGTGATTTCGGAAATCACCTGGGCTTTCTGTTCACGGGTGACACCGTCACGGGTAATTCGCACGTTGACGAAAGGCATGTTGCACTCCTGTTGCTGGGAAAGTGCGCAGGAAGATTCCCGCGCCATGAAGGGGCCACTGTATTTATACGCCGCAGACTGATAAACAGGCCTTTGGAAACTTCAGTTGATACGCGGTGTAATGAATCATGAAGCGTCATTTCGAAGACCTGCAGTTGGGCAGCATAGAACTGTTCTGCCTGGCGGCAGAGGCGGGCAGCTTCACGGCGGCGGCGCAGTTGGCGGGGGTTACCCCGGCGGCGGTGAGCCGTTCGATCTTTCGCCTGGAAGAGCGCCTGGGCTCACGGCTTTTCGTGCGCACCACCCGCAGCATTCGCCTGACCGAAGCGGGCAAGACCTATTTCGAGCAATGCCGCCAGGCGTTAACGCAACTGGTCGAGGCGCAGCAGGAAATGATGGGCGCGCAATCGGTGCCGTCCGGGCGACTGCGCATCAGCCTGCCCACCACCTACGGCCATCACCGCATCCTGCCCTTGCTGCCGGTCTTCCGGGCGCTGTACCCGCAAGTGACTGTGGACCTGCACCTGAGCAATCGAAACATCGATTTCGTCGCCGAAGGGTATGACCTCGCCATCCGGGTGCGGGCCCAGCCGGACTCTTCGATGATCGCCCGGCTGCTGGAAGACGCCCCATTGGTAGTAGTCGCGTCTCCTGACTATCTGCGCAAGGCCGGCACGCCGCAGGTCCTTGAAGACCTGGACGACCACGAGTGCATCCAGTTCGAATTGCCCAGCAGCGGGCGGCGGATTTCCTGGTTGTTCAAGGTCGAGGGCAAAGAAAAGGAGGTGTTCGGCGAAGGGGGTTATTGCTGTTCGGACGATGTGCTTGGTGGCGTGACGTTGGCCAGGCATGGTGCTGGACTGTTTCAGACCTACAGCTTCATCGTCGAGCAAGAACTGGCCAACGGCAGTTTGGTGGAAGTACTCCAGCCTTATGCGGGGCGCTCGCGGCCGTTCACCTTGCTGTACCCCCATGGCCGCTACGTGCCGCAACGGGTACGTGCCTTCGTGGACTTTCTCTTGCAGTACCGGGCGCAATGGGCCGGGGATCAGTTATAGGCGCAAGGGCGTCTTGCTGACGAACAAGGCCAGGCACTCGTCGCGCCCTGATGAGCAAGATCGTTCAAGACAGTCTGGCTCGGTGTCTGAGACCTTTGCCTGCCCAGTCACTGAGTTGTGAAAACCAGATGATACGTTGTCCATCACCTTTGCAAGCATTCAGCCAGGGCGCCATTGCAGTGCTCCCTCTCTCGATTGCTTGCGCCCCTTGGGGGCTTCTCGTCGGGTCAATGGCCATTGATGCAGATCTGAGCCCCCTGCAGAGCCAGGGATTCTCAATCATCGTGTTCGCCGGTGCCGCGCAGTTGGTGGCGATCGGCATGTTGAAGAGCGGGGCGAGCCTGTTCTCTATCCTGATGACGACGTTGCTGCTCACCTCGCAGCACCTTTTGTACGGGATGCACATGCGTCCTACGCTGTCGGCCCTGTCGTCACGCTGGCGCCTGACCTTGGGGTTTTTATTGACGGATGAGTTTTTCGCCCTTAACAGCCAACGCGATCCTGGAGCCTTCGATCGCTGGTACGCATTGGGCGTCGGGCTGACGTTTTATCTCGCCTGGAACCTATTCACACTGGCGGGTATTGTCATGGGCCATAAGGTTCCTGGGTTAGAGGCTCTGGGACTGGAGTTTTCAATTGCTGCGACTTTCATCGCCCTGGTTACTCCGTTGGTGCGGACGGTTCCAATTGCAGTCTGTGTTGGCGTAGCGCTGTTTTGCTCGGTGTTTTTGAGTTACTGGCGGTATGAATCCGCCCTGGTTGTGTCGGGTATAGCCGGCATGGCTGCAGGTTTTTTCTGTAAACGTTGCAGGCAGGAAAAACGATGATTTTTGCAGTGATCGTCGGTATGGGGCTGATCGTGTTCCTCAATCGTTATGTTTTCCTGGAACCGCGGCTGCCTTTCAAGCTGGGCCCTGGCACCAGAGACTTTCTCGGTTTCGCCGTCCCGGGAATGCTGACCGCCATTTGTGGGCCGATTATCTTCTTGCCCGGGCATACCCTCGGGCTCAGTATCAGCAATCCTTATTTGCTGGGTGGTCTGTGTGCCGTTGGCTTGATGGTGTTGACTCGTAACGTACTGACTAGCGTGTTGCTCAGCATGGGTTGTTTCTATTTTTTCAGGTGGTGGCCATGAGTCAGGGGATCGCCAGTGCGGTGGAGAAAACGCGGTTTTGGCAAGCCTCAAGCCTGGGAGGCGTGGAGCTGCTTCGCGCGCAATATCTTCAGCAGCGTTTTACTCCGCATGTTCATGAAGGTTATGTATTTACGGTAATCGAATCCGGTGCCCAGCGTTTTCGTCATCGAGGCAGTGAGCATATCGCGCCCATCGGCAGCATGGTGCTGATCAATCCGGATGAGCTGCACACCGGCGCTACCGCGCATCGGCAAGGATGGCGCTACCGTGGGTTCTATCCGACCCTGGAACATCTCGCCGGAATTCTTGAAGAGCTAGAGCTGGTCCTGTGTGGTTCTCCCAGATTTTCCACCAGTGTGCTGTACGATCCGCAAGTGTCGTTCGCGTTCAGCCATGTCCACCGATTGGCCGAGCAGGGCGCCTGTGCATTACAGCAACAAACAGCCTGGCGCGAGGTTGCGTTGATGCTGTTCCAGCGCCACGCCCGCGTGGGCAGCGCGGTGATGCCGGGCAAGGAACCGCTGGTGGTGACCCAGGCTCAGGACCTGCTATTGAGTCGGCTGAGCAACCCTCCATCCCTGGTGGAGCTGGCGGCAAGTGTCAATCTTTCACCCTTTTATTTTGCCCGGGTGTTTCGTCAGGCGACCGGGGTCCCGCCCCATAGTTGGGTCATGCAAAAGCGTCTGGCCCAGGCCGCGATCCTGTTGCGACAAGGTTGGTTGCCTATCGATGTAGCATTGCAGTTGGGCTTTTCCGACCAGAGTCATCTGACGCGTCGGTTCAAGCAGGCTTATGGCATCGGACCGGGGGCGTATCGCTCGGCGTTTCTGGGGTAGTTGAAGGGGCGGGGTTAGCCAGGGAGTCCCTGCGGCGAGGGCCAGGCTCGCCACAGGGTACGTCTTAGGTCAGTCGACGATCAGAACCGAAACGCCTGACGACCGATCAGCAGCCACTTGCCATCCTTCTGTTTCTGCCAGATCTGGAAGTTTTCGATTTCTGTCGGCACCACTTCAGTGCCCTTGAGCGCCTGCGCCGAGAAGTGGTTGCGCACCAGCGCCACATCACCGGACAAGGTGATTTTCTGGTTCTGCATTTCCAGCGTCTTGAACGCGCTCTTGCCTGTTTCAATGTCGGCGATGAAAGCTTTCTTGTCCTGGATGTTGCCGCTGGAGTGACCATAGGTCAGGTTCTCGGCGGCCAGTGCCTGGAGCTGGGGAATGTCTTTGTGCAGCATGGCTTGGGTCAAGTGATCGACCGCCTGGGCCACCTCTTGCTCGGGCGATGTAGCGACTGCCGCTGCGTAGCCGCTGAACAGGCACAAGAAGCTGATGACCAATGTCGCTTTTTTCATGGGAATTTCCTTGTTGTTGTAGGTATCAGGAACGCGAGCCATTATTGTCTCGTCGGTCATCGTACAACTACTCGGAGAGAACTGGAATAGGTCGCTGGCAAGGGGGCGAGGGAGCCCGCTCCAGCTGGTGTGCAGGCGTTGTGCCGGAGCTGTGTAGGAGCTATGTAGGAGCTGTCGAGTGCAACGAGGCTGCGATCTTTCCCCAGACACTTGAGTCCCAGGCGAAAGATCAAGATCAAAAGATCGCAGCCTTCGGCAGCCCCTACACAAGTCCAGCGAGAACAGCGCCCTCGCCACAGGTTTCACATGCCGCAGCTTCGGCGAGAGTGCCTTCAGAATCCCTCCCGAACCGCCCCCCGAATCCCCTCCAGCAACATGGTAAACGCCGGGTTGTCGTTGTCCTCGCGCCACACCAGGTGCAACTCGCTCTGCACCCCTTCGCCCAGGTCGATCTCGCGAAACACCACCTGCTTGAACACCACGCTGGTGGCGCAACGCGGCACCAGCGCCAGGCCCATGCCGGCGTTGACCAGCGCCAGGATCGTCAGCGACGACCCCAGCCATTGCACGAATTGCGGCGCGACCTGCGCCGAGCGCAGCATGCCGGTGAGCAGTTCGTTGAAGGGCGGGTAGGCGGCGTGGGCGTACATGAGGAACGGTTGGCCGTCCAGATCCTGCACGCTCACGGTCTCGGCGCTGGCCAGCGGATGTCCGGCAGGCACCGCCAGTACGAAGGGCTCGCGCACCAGGCATTCGGTGGCGTAGCCGGGTTCCAGCAGGGGCGAGCGGACGATGCCCAGGTCGATACGCCGGGCGCGCAGGGCTTCGTGTTGTTGGTAAGTGTTCATCTCTGCCAGGACGATTTTGACCTGGGGCTGTTTCAGCCGGGCCTCGGCGATCACCTTTGGCAAGAATTCGTAGACCGCACTGCCGACGAAGCTGATGGTCACCGAACCGATGTCGCCCTGGGCAAAGCGCCGGGCCGCCACGGCAGCTTGTTGCGCCTGTTCCAACAGGTTCTGTGCTTCGATGAAAAACGCCCGGCCGGCGGCGGTGAGTGCCACGCTGCGGGTGCTGCGGGTGAACAGCTCGACGCCCAGGTGGTGCTCCAGCAATTGGATCTGCCGGCTCAGCGGTGGCTGGGTCATGTTCAGGCGTTCGGCGGCGCGACGGAAGTTGAGTTCGGTCGCCACGGTGGTGAAGCAGCGTAGCTGGGCCAGTTCAAACATTGATTCAATCCAGGTATCAATCAAGTGCCAAGTTAGATTAGACGGGAACAATCCGCCGTGTCCATCATCGTCCCGTTCCCTACAAAGACAATGATCGGGAGGCACCCTTGAAAAACCTATTGGACGCTATGCCTGACAGCCCCCTGGCGCTGAACCCTGGCCCATCGGGAGCCGCTGTATGAAGATCAAACGCGTCACCGTCACCCCCATTGCTTTTCGCGATCCACCTTTGCTCAACGCCAGCGGCATCCATGAGCCGTTCGCGTTGCGTTCGATCATCGAGATCGAGAGCGACAACGGTTACATCGGCCTGGGGGAGAGCTACGGCGATGCACCGGCCTTGGCAATCCAGCAGCAATTGCAGAGCCAGTTGATCGGCCTGGATCCGTTCAACCTCAATCAGTTGCGGGCCATCGTTCAGGCGACCGTCGCCGCGCAGAAACCGGCCAGCGTCGCCGGTGCCGAACTGGCGCCGGGTTCCCATGCGAGCAAGGCGGTGAGCAACGCCTATTCGGCGTTCGAAGTGGCCTGCCTGGATTTGCAGGCCCACTACCTGAACGTGCCGCTGGTGGACCTGCTGGGCGGCGCGATTCGCGACGAGATTCCGTTCAGCGCGTACCTGTTTTTCAAGTACGCCGAGCACATCGATTCGCCGTACCCGCCCGACAGTTGGGGCGAGGCGCTCGACGAACAACAGATCGTTGCCCAGGCCCGGCGGATGATCCAGGACTATGGCTTCAAAAGCATCAAACTCAAGGCCGGCACTCTCGATCCGGAGCATGAAGTCGCCTGCATCAAGGCTCTGAAGCAGGCGTTTCCCGGCTACCCGTTGCGCATCGATCCCAATGGCAATTGGTCCCTGGAAACCTCGATTCGCATGGCCGAGTTGCTGGGGGATGACCTGCAGTATTACGAAGACCCGACGCCAGGCCTGGAGGGCATGGCCGAGCTGCACCAACGCACGGGGTTGCCGCTGGCGACCAATATGGTGGTCACCGATTTCGATGAGTTCCGCCGCAGCGTGGCGCTGGACAGCGTGCAGATCGTGTTGGCCGACCATCATTACTGGGGCGGCCTGCGCGACACGCAGGCCTTGGCGAAAATGTGCAGCACCTTCGGCCTGGGCGTGTCGATGCATTCGAACTCGCACCTGGGCATCAGCCTCATGGCCATGGCCCACGTGGCGGCCGCAGTGCCGAACCTGGACTACGCCTGTGACACCCATTACCCGTGGCAGGAGCCGGATGAGGAGGTGATCAAGGGCGGCAAGCTGCCGATTGTCGACGGTTGCGTGAAGATCACCCGGGCGCCGGGCCTGGGCTTGGCGCTGGACCGGGATCAACTGGGCAAGCTGCATGAGCAGTTCCTCAGTTGCGGCATCCGCCAGCGCGACGATGTGCGGCAGATGCAGCGTTACCGGCCGGGCTGGAAGACTGTCAAACCGCGGTTCTGATACACCGCAGAGAGGCCTGCTGCGCAGGCCTTGCTCCCACAGATAACCCTCTTAGCCACAAGTCGGTGGCACTCGGCACCAACCCTACATCCCCCAGGCCGCCCTGCGGCCCACACCCAAAGTACCGCCCCCGTCGGCATCGCAGTCTTACGCCCAAACTGCCGCGCCGGGCCGGCGCTTCCAAAGCAGCCGCCAATTGCCTCCAAGGCAGCGTATGACGCGCCCGGGCACCTTTCGATAATCGCCTCCGACATCCCGTCCCCTGTTGCGGAGCGCGCCATGCACAACAATAAAAATACCCGCCAACGTTTTTTGCCTGCGGTCATCGTAGGTGTTTCGAGCCTGGGCTTGATGCCTTGGGCCAGCGCCGAAATCATGCTGTACGACAAGGACCAGACCACCTTTTCCACCGACGGCTACATCAATGCCTTTTACGTCAACAGCGACGTTGACCGCGCGGGTGAGCAGTACGACCGTCGGCAGGCGCGGGTCAAGATGGGCTTCTTGCCCAACTACCTGGGCTTCAACATGGGCAAGCAGGTCGATGACCTCAAGCTCGGCGCCCGGGCCTCGTTCTGGGTGACCATCAACGACAGTGAAACCAATGGCACCGACACCGCCATCGACGTGCGCCAGTTCTACGGCACCGTGGCCAACCCGGAGTGGGGCGAGGTGCTGATCGGCAAGGACTTCGGCCTGTTTGCCCGCTCTAACATCCTGCTGGACGAACTGCTCGCCGGTTATGGCCAGGTCAGCGACACCCTGGGGTTGGTGGACGGTGGTGGCGTCTCGTTCGGCAACATCGGCAGCGGTTATCCGTACCCGTTCCCGACCTCGCAGATCACCTACCGCACGCCGGTGATGGAGGGCTTGCGCGTGGCGGTGGGGATCATGGACCCGGTGGACACCAACGACAACAGCGCCACGGGCAAGGCCTATCAGGAAAACCCGCGCACCGAGAGCGAGATCACCTACCAGTTCGACCTGGGCGGGGCGAAGATCTACAGTTGGCTCAACGGCAGTTACCAGACCTCGGACAACACCGATGCCACCGTCGAGTCGGTCACGTCCAAGGGCCTGGGGTATGGCGTGCAGGCCAAGATGGGCGGGTTGTCGCTGACCGGCTCGGGGTTCCAGGCCAAGGGCATCAACCCGTTCTTCACCAACAACGCCGGTGAAGCCACCCTGCGCAATGTCGACAGCAAGGGCTACCTGTTGCAGGGCTCCTACAAGCTGGGCAAGAACCGCCTGGCGTTGTCCTACGGCAAGACCGATGACGACGGCAACGGCGTGGTGGGCAGTGGCGCCGATTACGAAACCCGTGGCATCGCGTTGTTCCACGACATCAACGACAACCTCAAGCTCGTGGCCGAGTACAACCAGTTCGAAATCAACGGCCACGATACCAGCGCCCAGAACGAAGACACCGACACCTTTGCGGTGGGGGCGGTGCTCACCTGGTAACGTCGCACCGCCCCGTTGGGCTCTGTAGGAGCTGGCGAAGCCTGCGATCTTTTGATCTTGATCTTTTCGCTCTCGACTCAATTGTCTGGGACAAGATCGCAGCCTCGTTGCACTCGACAGCTGCTACGGTACGGTACACCGTTGCAGTTTCTGGTGGCGGGAAAGCTTGCTTTCGGGGCTGCGCATCAGCCCCCTTTTTTAATGTGACGTCCCCTCGGCGAACTCGATCTTGTTGCCGACGTTGTACTTGCCCGAAGGCTTGTTCATGGGCAGGCGCTTGATTTCCTTGAGGGTGTTGCTGTCGTAGACGATCAGCGCGCCATCGGTATCCCAGATGCTCAGCAGCAGGTAGCGGCCGTCGCGCGTGAATTCGACGTGGGCGGCGGTTTTGCCGGGCATGGGCCGCAGGGTGTGGGCGATTTCCAGGGTCTGTTTGTCGATCAGGTGGATGGCATCGTTGTCCGGGCCGAAGAACACGTCGGTCCAGGCGTAGCGGGAGTTGGCGTGGCTGCGCAGGAAGAAACCCGGCCCGAGCGTGGGGATCTGCTTGATGACTTTCCAGGTGTCGAAGTCGATCACCGAAATCAGCCCCTTGCTGATGTTGGGCGTGGCGAACACCCAGTGCCCATTGCGTTTCCAATAGGTCCCCGAGCCCAGGTGCGGCATGCCCGGCAGCGCGATGTCGGTGACGATCCGCCCCGTGTCGAGGTCGATCACCTGGCCGCCCTGGGCCTTGCGCGAGGTGGCGAGCAATTGCCGGTAATCGGGCGAGAAGGAAAAATCATCAAGGTAATCCTCGGCCTTGATACGCCTGGGCACAAAGTCCGGATTCGGTCCGGTGGACAGCTCCCAGACCTCCTTCACATCTTTCAAGGCCACGATGAAACTGTTGCGCGGCGGCGCGGTATAGACCGCACTGACCCGCGACGCCTGGCCGTCCAGTCCCACCGTTGCCATAGTCTTGACCAATGACAGGTCGCGGGCATCCAGCACCACCAGACTGCCGGGCAGGGTGTTGCCCACCAGCACCCAGCGGCCATCCTTGCTCACCGCCAGGTTGCGGGTATTGAGCCCGGCCCGCACCTCGGCGATGAGTGTGAGGTTGTGCAGGTCATACAGGCTGATCCAGCCGTCCCGGGAGGCGAAATAGACGAAGCGTCCGTCCGGCGAAAACTTCGGTCCGCCATGCACCGCAAAGTGTGAGGCGAAGCGCGCCAGGACGTCGAAGCGATCCCCATCGACGATGTCGATGTGATGATCGCCAGCTTCCACTACCACGAACAGGTTCAGCGGGTCGGCGTTATGCTGGGGTTTATCAGGCAGGTTGGCGACATCCGCCAGCAGGCGATGGCTACGGCGCGTGTCGTCCTCGCTCCAGGTCGGTTCGACAGCGGGTGGACGCTGGAGATAGTGGGTCAAGCCATCGATCTGCGCAGGCTCCAGCACCGTATCGAACGCTGCCATCTGGCTGGCCGGGCGGCCATTTTCGATCACCTGGCGGATTTCGTCGGGCTTGATCCGACTCAGGCTCTGGGGTAACAGCGCCGGCCCGGCGCCGCCGATGCGATTCACCCCGTGGCATTGTTGGCAGTGTTGCTGGTAGTTCTGTTCGGCCAACGCCAGGTCCGGTTCAGGCGCCGTGGCGCCGTGGACGGCACCGATCCACAGCAATGGGGCCAGCCAACCGATTCTCATGAGGCCACCCTCGCGATAGCCGGCTGGAGCGGTGGGGCTGGGTGCAGGCGGGCCGGATGCTCCAGTACCTGATGGGCAAACAAACCGACTACCTTGCCGATCACCGTCAAGGTCGGCAGGCCTTCGGCGCATGCCAGCGCCATCTCCGGCAATTGCTGGAGGGTGCCGCGCAGGACCTGCTGGTCGGGGCGCGTGCCGTTGCTGATCAGCGCCGCCGGCGTATCCGCCGCCAGGCCTGCCGCGATCAGCCGCGTGGCGATGGTGCCGAGGTTCGACAAGCCCATGTAGAACACCAGGGTCTGGCTGTCATCCGCCAGGCTTTGCCAGGGCAGGTTCAAGTCGCCTTCGCGTTGCAAATGACCGGTGATGAAGCGACAGGAATTGACCAGATCGCGATGGGTCAGGGGAATGCCGGCATAGGTGCTGCAACCGGCCGCGGCGGTGATGCCTGGCACGACTTGGCAATCGATACCGCGGGCCAGCAGATACTCCAGCTCTTCGGCGCCGCGACCGAAGATGAACGGATCACCGCCCTTGAGCCGCACCACCCGTTGTCCCAGGTTGGCCAGGTCGGCCAGCAGTTCGTTGATCTGTGGCTGGGGCAGGCTGTGGCAACCGGCGGCCTTGCCGACGTAGTGCCGGGCGCAGGTCAGCGGGATCAGGCTGAGCAATTGGGGGCTGATCAAGCGGTCGTAGACCACCGCGTCGGCCTGCATCAACAGGCTCCAGGCACGCAATGTCAGCAGGCCCGGGTCACCAGGGCCAGCGCCGACCAGGGCGACTTCACCCGGTCTGAAGGGCGATTGCAGGGCAGCGGGCAAAACGATGGAGGCAGGCATGGGACTTCCTTGGTTCGGTATCAGGTTCGCCGTCGGTTGATCAGGCGCAAGGCATCGCAACGCTGGGGATCGCGTGCAAGCCGATTTCTTCGTCGTTGAGGTGGCAGCCGGGGTCCTGGCCCCACAGATCGCCGTCGGCCCAGGCCCGGGTGCGGGTATTGCCGTTGCAGATCGCCAGCCAGCGGCATTGCCCGCAGCGCCCGCCCACGGCCCGTGGGTGTTCGCGCAGCTTCAGCAGCAGGGCATCGGGGCGATCGAGCCAGAGTGTCTTGAATGGCGTCTGGCGGACATTGCCCACCGAGTGCTGCCACCAGTACGTATCGGGGTGGACCTCGCCGGTATTGTCGATGTTGGCGATGCCGCTGCCCGACGCGTTGCCGCCCCAGGCCCGCAGCATCTGCTCCAGTGCCGCGTAATGTTGGGGCAGGCGCCGGGATACCCATTGCAGCAACAGGATCGCGTCGGCGTCGTTGTTGCCACTGACGAAATCACTGTCGCGGCCCTGTTCGATGTCGCGCCAGGCCCGCTCGAAGATCAGGGTCATGGCCTCGCGGCTCATCTGCTGATGGGCATCGAGCTTGCGACTGCGCTTGCCCCGGCCGCTGTAGTTGAGGTGCGACAGGTAGAATTTCTGTACGTCGTACTCATTCATCAAGTCCAGCAAGCGCGGTAGCTGGGCATGGTTTTGCTGGGTGAGGGTGGTGCGCAATCCGACCCGGATGCCTTGCTCGCGGCAAAGCCGGATGGCCGCCATGGAGCTGGCGAAGCTGCCCTTGAGCTGACGGAATTCATCGTGGGTCGCTTCCAGGCCATCGATGCTGATGCCCACGTAATCGAAGTTCGCCGCCGCAATCTGTTGGATATTGGAAGCGTCGATCAGGGTGCCGTTGGTGGACAACGCGAGGAAAAACCCTTTGTCGCGAGCATAGGCACTGAGTTGGAACAGGTCCTCGCGCAGCAGCGGTTCGCCGCCGGACAGGATCAACACGCGCACGCCGGCATCGTGCAGGTTGTCGATGACCTGGAGCGCCGCCGGGGTGTCCAGCTCATCGCGAAACACGCTGTCGGCCGACGTTGCATAGCAGTGTTTGCAGGTCAGGTTGCAACGCCGGAGCAGGTTCCAGATCACCACTGGCGGACGGCTGCTGCCCGGTGGCGCGACACGTGGGGCGGGGCAATGCCCGGCCAGGGCTCGCAGGTAATGGCTGATCCTCAACATAAGGCGCTCCTTCGGTTGGCGTGCGGGTTCAGCGCGGCTTATCCCAACTTGGTGGGAGAAAGGCTTGGTGGGAGCAAGGCTTGCCCGCGATGACGCGGATGCGGTCCTTCAGGAACCGACGCACCTGTTTCGCGGCCAAGCTTTACCCCGACAGGCGTCAGGCGCAGGCCGGTTTTTTTCAGGATGCGGCTGCTCACCAGCATGTCGTCGTCGGCGCAGGCGGCCCCCAACAGATAGCGCAGGTGTTCGCGGTAGCTGTCGATTTCTTCGCGGCTGCGGCCATGGACCATGGCGAACAGGTTGTAGCGCCAGTCGGGCCGGCGCGGGCGCCGGTAGCAGTGGCTGACAAAGGGCTGCGCCCCCAGCAGGGCGCCGAGACGTGATATGTCGGCGTCGGCCACGTCCCACACCGTCATGCCGTTGTGGCGGTAGCCCAGGCGATAGTGATTGGGCACGGCGGCGATGCGGCGGATCGCCCCTTCGGCCTGCAGGCGCTTGAGCAGGTCGAGGGTGGATTCCACGCTCAGTTCCAGTTGTTCGGCCAGCCAGGCCCAGGGATCTTCGAGCAAGGGCAGGCCGGCCTGGGTCAGTTCCACCAGGCGCAGTGCCAAGGGTGTTTCATCCAGCCGTGGCGGCGCTTGCCACACAGACTCAGACGGGGAAATACAGGCCGACATGGTAGGTCTCCTCTTTGGGCAGGTTCAGCGGCACCAGGCCGGTCAGGTGTTCGATGCGCAGCAGGGTGTCGTTGATCGCCTGTTCGCTGGGGCAGGCGAGCACGAACCACATGTTCCAGGTGTGCTCGCGGCGGTAGTTGTGGGCGACCTCGGGCATGTCCGCGAGCAGCTCGGCGATGGGCTCGAAGCGCGGCTCGGGCACCGCCAGCGCCGCCAGGGTGAACGCACCGCCCAGGCGATCGATGTCGAACATCGGGCCGAAACGGGTGAGTACGCCGTCGTTGAGCAGCTCATGCAGGCGGTCGAGCAATTCGCTACTGCTGCTGTCCAGCTCCTGGGCCAGGGCTTGCCAAGGGTGACGCACCAGCGGCAGGCCCAGTTGCAGGCGATTGATCAGGCGGCGGTCCAGGTCATCCATCGACACGGGCTCCGGCCGGTGCGGCGAAACGTCCGCCGCATTGCTTGAACAGGTGTGTGCTGAACAGCAACTGGTGGGGCAGGTCGTCCAGCAGATGCTCTTCAAGCAGCGCCTGGACATGGGCTTCGACACGGTCACGCTGGCGACCGTGGATCATGCAGAACAGGTTGTATTGCCACTGGGGCAGGCGCCTGGGGCGTTGGTAGCAAAGGCTGATGCCCGGGGTTTGCCCGAGGCGACGCCCGACTTCATCGACCAAGGCGTCCGGCACGTCCAGCACCAGCATGGCGTTGGCGGCAAACCCCAAGGCACGATGGTTGACCACAAGGCCGACACGGCGGAACAGCCCCTGTTCATGCCAATGCTGTACCTGTTCGAGCACCTGTTGCTCGCTGGCCTCGATCTGCTCGGCCAGGGCCTGGAAGGGGCGCGATGTCAGCGGCAAGCCGGTTTCCAGCAAACGGCGCAGTGCCAGTGACTGTTGTTCGCTCAGGGTGCTTTTCATGGGGTGGCCTCCAGGGCAAAGCCCAGGTCGATGCGGTAGGCGGTCAGCATGGGCAGGTCCAGTGGCGTGAGACCGGTGTCGCTCTCCAGTTCCTGGAGGATGTTTTCCAGGTGGGCACGGTTGGGGCCGGTCAGCACGAACCACAGGTTGTAGCGATGTTCGCGGGCATAGTTGTGATTGACTTCCGGGTATTGGCTGATGCGTGCGGCCACCTGGTGCAAGCGATCTTCGGGCACGGCGAGGGCGGCCAGGGTGCTGGCCCCGGCCCGGGTGTGTTCGAACACCGGGCCGACCCGCGACAAGGTCCCGGCCACTTGCAGATGCTGCAAGCAGTCGATGACCTGGGCTTCGCTGCAGCCCAAGGTCTGGGCCATGGCCCGATAGGGCTCGGCGCACAACGGCAGGCCATGCTGAAATTGATCGATCAGGCGTCGCGCCAGTGAGCTGGAGGTCATGGTCAGTACCCCGGCTTGTGTGCGCGACTGCTGAAGAAAATGCCGCTGGGGCTCAGGGCCGGCAGGCTGCCCAGGGGTTCAAGCCGATACGGGTTCCAGACCTGTACTTCGCCACCGTCCCGGGCGGACAACCACAACTGGTCACCCCGTGCGGTGAACTCCATGTGCAGCACCGCCGGGCCTGGCCGCAGGTCGGCGACGATGGCGTGGGTCTGGGTGTCGATGACCTGGACGCGGTCGTTGTCCGGATAGGCGAAGTTGACCCACAACTGCCGGCCATCCGGTCGCGCCGTGACGAACACCGGTTGGCCGGCCACGGCGATGGCGTCGGTCTGCTGCCAATCCTGGGCGTTCATCACCAACACCTGGTGATGCCCGACGGCAGGCACGAAGGCTTGCTGGTCGGCCAGGGCCCAGCCCTCCAGATGCGGCATCTTGTACACCGGGAGCCGCGCCTGGCCGCGCCCGTAATGGCCCAGTACCCGTTTCACCCCGCGCTCGGGGTGCCAGAGATCGAGTTGGGCCATGCCGTCTTCACCGAACAGCCCAGCCATGTAATAACGCCCGTCCGGGGTGATCAGTGCGTCATAGGGTTGCTGGCCGATGGCGGTGAAGCGTTCGATGCGCGGGGTGAGGCCGAGGCTGAAGTCGGCGGTCCAGATCTCGCCGGTGTCGAACAGGCTGAACACGAAGCGCTGTCCCGGCGCGTCCACCAAGCCGACCACCCGTGAGCGCTTTTGGCTACCGGGCAACGGCGTGGCCGGGATGTCGGCGACCTGTTCCAGGGTCTGGGCATCGAACACCTTGACGCCGCCGGGCTCGTAGTTGGAGACGGCAATCAGCTTGCCGTCCTGGCTGATCGCACCGCCGATGCTGTTGCCGCCCTGGATGATGCGCCGCTCGATGCGCGTGCTCAGCAGGTCGACTTTGCTCAGGCCACCATCGCGGCCGAACACATAGGCGTAGCGCTGGTCGCGGGAGAACACCACCGAGGCGTGGGACAAGTCGCCCAGGCCTTCGACGCGGCCCAGGGCGGTGCGGGTGTCGCTTTCAATGATTTGCAGGCTGCCGGTGGCGCGTTCCACCACCACGCCCAAATCGCCGGTGCCGCGCAACGGTGTCTGGGCGCAACCGCAGAGCAGCAGGGCGATGGTGGTGGACGAGAGGAAAGAACGGATCATGAGGCGGGTTTTCCTTGAAGGAGCCGGTCCACCAGCCAGCGAATGTCGTCGGGTGCAAGCAACGGTGCCCAACCGGGCATGGCGCTGCCGGGCCGTCCGAGGGTGACGGTGGCGATGAGGCTGTCGCGGGATCTTCCGGCCAGGGCTTCCTGGGTCAGGGGCGGGCCGAGGCCGCCGGTCATGTACAGGCCGTGGCAGGCACCACAATCCTGGTCCAGCAGGTGTTGCAGTTGGGCCTGGCGCTGGCTGTCGGGAGCGGCCAGCACGCAGGAGGAGAAAACAAAGAGGAGGGTGGCTATCGCGGTGCTAAAGCGGTGTCGTTCCATGACGTCCTCCTGAATGAAAGGGTGCTGCCTTTGTGGCGTGGCGCTATGTAGGCGCTATGTAGAGCTGCGTAGAAGCTGCGTAGGAGCTGTCGAGTGCAACGAGGCTGCGATCTTGTCCCTGACAGTTGAATCTCAAGCGAAAGATCAAGATCAAAAGATCGCAGGCTTCGCCAGCTCCTACAGTGCCCAGCGGGAGCAAGCTCCCTTGGGTGGTTATTTAAGGGTCAAGACCCACGCAGCCAGGATCTTGGCTTCCTCTTCCGTCACGGGGTTGGCCGGCATCGGCATCGGTCCCCAGTTGCCTTGCGTTCCTTCCTTGATGTGCTTGGCGAGTAAATCCTCTGCTCCGGCGACGCCGGCGTTTTTCGCCGCGACCTCCTTGAGCGCCGGGCCCACCAGCTTGGTATCGATGGAATGGCAGGCCGCGCAGGGCTTGCTCTTGAACAGCGTCGGGCCGTCCTGGGCCAACGCCGGCAGGCTGTAGGCGGCAGTCAAGGCCAAGGCAATCAGAATAGGCTTCATGGTTTTTCCTCTTATTGATGGGGCTCAATAGATGTCGTGTTGGGTGTTGTAGACGTTGAATTTTCCGGTGGGGGTGATCAGGCGTTTGTCCTTGATCACGTTCTTGACCTTGAGGGTCTTGTCGTCGATCACCACCAGCGCCGACTCATCTTCCTGGCCACTCCAGACCGAGAACCAGACCTCGTCGCCGGCCTTGTTGTATTCCGGTTGCACCACACGCATCGCGCCTTTCTTGATACCGGCGTACTCGGCAATCGGCAGCACGGTGTAGCCGGCGTCAAGCTTGTCGATGTTGAACACCGCCACCGACTGGCTGAGCTTGGCGTCGGGGCTGAGGGTGGTGTCGACATACAGGTGACGAGACGCAGGGTGCGTCTTGATGAACAGCGAGCCGCCACCCTGGCCCTGGAGCGAAGCGACCTGCTTCCAGGCGTATTGCGGGTGCTTGACCGGGTCGGTGCCGATCAGCGAAACCCCGGCATCTCCCAAGTGGCTGGTGGCCCAGACCGGTCCGTAGAGTGGATGGTTGAAGTTGGCGCCGCGTCCCGGGTGCGGAGTCTTGCCGACGTCGACAAGGGCGGTGAGCTTGCGTTCCTTGGAATCGATTACCGCGACCTTGTTGGAGTTGTTGGCGGCCGTCATGAAGTAGCGATGGCTGCTGTCCCAACCGCCGTCATGCAGGAACGGCGCGGCGTCGATGCTGGTGATGGTGAGGTTCTTGATGTCCTGGTAGTTGACCAGCATCACCTTGCCGGTTTCCTTGACGTTGACGATGAACTCCGGCCATTCGTGGGAGGCGATGATGGCCGCGACGCGAGGCTCGGGATGGTATTGCTGGGTGTCGACGGTCATGCCCCGGGTCGAGACGATCTGCTTGGGCTCCAGGGTCTCGCCGTCCATGATGGTGAACTGTGGCGGCCAGTACGAGCCGGCGATGGTGTATTTGTCTTCGTAGCCTTTGAACTTGGAGGTTTCCACCGAGCGGGCTTCGATGCCCACCTTGATTTCCGCGACTTTGGTCGGCTCTTTCGGCCACAGGTCGATCATGTCGATCTTGGCGTCCCGGCCGATCACCAGCAGGTAGCGCCCCGACGCCGAGATGCGTGAGATGTGTACCGCATAACCGGTGTCGATCAACTTGACGATCTTCTTGCTGTCGCCGTCGATCAGGGCAATCTTGCCGTCGTCGCGCAGGGTCACCGAGAACAGGTTCTGCAGGTTGAGGGTACTGATCTGCTTGGTGGGCCGGTCTTCAGGCTTGACCAGCAGTTTCCAGGTCTTGCGGGTTTCTGCCATGCCCCATTCCGGTGGCGTCGGTGGGGTGTGCTGGATGAACTTGGCCATCACCGTGATCTGGTCTTTGGTCAGGGCATTGGACGTGCCCCAGTTCGGCATGCCGGCGGCCGAGCCGTAGGTGATCAGCGCCTCCAGGTAGGCCTGGCCGCGCGATTGGGTGATGTCGGGTGTCAGTGGCTTGCCGGTGGCGCCTTTGCGAAGCACGCCGTGGCAGCCGGCGCAGCGCTGGAAATAGATTTCCTTGGCCGCGTCGAAGTCAGCCTGGCTCAGGTCAGGCGCGCCTTCGGTCTTGACCACGCGGGATTGCTCCGGCGCAGCGGTTTGGTCGGCGAAGACGTGGGGGGCGGCCAGCGCTGTACACAGCGCCGTGACCCGCAGGGCCCACGATTTTTTGTGGCTGATCAGCATTCCATTTCTCCTCAGGCGTGACCCGCGCTGCGCTGTAATTGACGTTCGGCGCGCAGGTTCTTGGTGCGGTACAAGGCTATGCCCAGGCCGGTGGTTGGTCGCTTGACGGCGATCAAGTTTGCCGGCCGCAGGCCTTGCCAGGTTGTCGCAGGGCACCGTAGCGTGGCCTGCAATCGTGTTGTCTGATCAGGCCTTGCCATGAACGCTATCCACACTGTGCCGCACCCCGATGAACCCTTTTATCAACCCCAGGACAACGAGCAGGCGATGTTCGAACAGGCCTGGCGTCACGGCATGCCGGTGCTGATCAAAGGCCCGACCGGCTGCGGCAAGACCCGTTTCGTCCAGCACATGGCCCACCGCCTGAAGCTGGCGCTGTACACCGTGGCCTGCCACGATGACTTGAGCGCGGCCGACCTGGTGGGCCGTCACCTGATCGGTGCCCAGGGCACCTGGTGGCAGGACGGGCCGTTGACCCGGGCCGTGCGCGAGGGCGGCATCTGCTATCTGGATGAGGTGGTCGAAGCGCGCCAGGACACGGCCGTGGTGTTGCACCCGTTGGCCGATGATCGCCGGCAGTTGTACCTGGAGCGCACTGGCGAAGTACTGCAGGCGCCGCCGTCCTTCATGCTCGTGGTGTCGTACAACCCCGGTTACCAGAACCTGCTCAAAGGCATGAAGCCCAGCACTCGCCAGCGTTTCGTGGCGATGCGCTTTGGCTATCCGGCGGTGGCCGATGAAGAGCGCATCGTCGTCCGCGAGGCTGGGGTTGATCTGGCCCTGGCGGTCCAAGTGGTGCGATTGGGGCAGGCGCTGCGCCGGCTCGATCAGCATGACCTGGAGGAAGTCGCCTCGACGCGCCTGCTGATCTTCGCCGCGCGCATGATCGGCTCCGGCATGGACCCACGCCAAGCCTGCCTGGCGTGCCTGGCCGAGCCGTTGAGTGACGATCCGCAGACCGTCGCTGCGTTGATGGATGTGGTCGATGTCCACTTTGGCTGAAACCGTTGCCGTGCCCCGGCGTTTGCCCGGGGACTTGGCGATGTGGTTTTTTATCCTCGCCGAGTTGTCGGTGTTCGCGCTGTTGATCCTGGCGTTCACCGCCGCCCAGGCGTTGTACCCGCAGACCTTCAGCGAAGGCCGGCAATTGCTGGACCGCTCCACCGGCCTGGCAATGACCCTCAGCTTGCTGACCGCCGGCCTGTTCGCCGCATTGGCCCAAGAGCAAGTCAGGCAGGACCGGCCGCGTCGAGGCGCGCTGTTGTTGTGTGTGGCGTTGTTGCTCGCCTGTGGCTATGTGGGGATCAAGCTTGCGGAGTACGCCCATCTGTTGGCGAGTGGCCTGGGGATGGAGCACAACACGTTCTTCACCTTGTACTGGATCCTCACCGCGTTTCATTTCCTCCATGTGCTGTTGGGTATGGTGATCCTCGCTTGGTTGGCCGAAGGGTGCCGGCGACGTCGCTATGGGGCGCAACGCAACAGTGGGCTGGAATCCGGCGTGCTGTATTGGCATATGGTCGATCTGGTCTGGGTGCTGCTGTTCCCGGTTGTCTACATCCTTGATTGAGCGGAGGTGCTCATGTCAGCTTCCCGTGTCTTGATCGCCTGCTGGATGACGCTGGCCGTGCTGAGCACCGGCACCGTTGCCCTCGGCCAGATCGCGGCTACCGGGCTGGTGTCCATCGCCATCCTGGTGGTTGCGGTAACCAAGGCCTGGCTGATCGTCGACGGCTTCATGGAACTGCGCCACGCGCCGCGATTGTGGCGGCGGTTGGTGTTGAGCTGGGCGGCGTTGCTGGCGACGGTGATCGGGCTGGTCATCTCGTTCTTGATCTGATCGTTCCCACGCTCTGCGTGGGAATGCATCCCGTGACGCTCTGCGTCATCTTCCTGAAGCGGAACGCGGAGCGTCCCTGGCGGCGTTCCCACGCAGGAGCGTGGGAACGATCGAAACTCATCTGCCCGGAACAACCCACCAAAACCATCGGAGATTCTTGATCGCCATCAAGCGGTTTCCGACCCCTCGCTTCCTAGAATGAACACGCCAAGCAATGAGGAAGCGACCATGTCAGATACCTTCACCAAAGGCATGGCCAGGAATATTTATTTCGGGGGAAGCATCTTCTTTTTCCTGATATTCCTGGCCTTGACCTACCACACGGAACAGACCTTTCCAGAACGCAGCAACCAGGCGCAATTGACGGAATCGGTGATACGCGGCAAGGGCGTCTGGGAGCGCAACAACTGCATCGGCTGCCATACCCTGCTGGGCGAGGGCGCGTACTTTGCGCCGGAGCTGGGCAATGTGGTCAACCGGCGCGGCGGCGAGGAAGCCTTCACACCGTTCCTGCAGGCCTGGATGAAAATGCAGCCGCTGAACGTTCCGGGTCGTCGGGCCATGCCGCAGTTCAACCTGAGCGAGCAGGAGGTCGACGACATCGCCGAATTCCTCAAGTGGAGCTCGAAGATCAATACCAATGGCTGGCCGCCAAACAAGGAGGGCTGAGAGATGAGCATGGCTAATCCGCATCTGAAATTCGCCTCGCAGGCCGTCGCCAAACCCTACTTCGTGTTTGCCCTGATGCTGTTCCTGGGGCAGGTGTTGTTCGGTTTGATCATGGGTTTGCAATACGTGGTCGGCGACTTCCTGTTCCCGCTGATCCCTTTCAACGTGGCCCGCATGGTCCACACCAACCTGCTGATCGTCTGGCTGCTGTTCGGCTTCATGGGCGCGGCGTATTACCTGATACCGGAGGAGGCCGACCGCGAACTGCACAGCCCGAAACTGGCGATCGTGCTGTTCTGGGTGTTCGCCGCTGCGGGTGTGGCGACGATCCTGGGTTACCTCGCGGTGCCTTATGCGACGCTGGCGAAGTTCACCGGCAACGACTTGCTACCGACCATGGGCCGCGAGTTCCTCGAGCAGCCGACCATCACCAAGATGGGGATCGTGGTGGTGTGCCTGGGGTTCCTCTACAACATCGGCATGACCCTGCTCAAAGGTCGCAAGACCACGGTCAGCATGGTGATGATGACCGGGCTGATCGGCCTGGCGGTGTTCTTCCTGTTCTCCTTCTACAACCCGGAAAACCTCGCTCGCGACAAGTACTACTGGTGGTGGGTGGTGCATCTTTGGGTGGAAGGCGTCTGGGAACTGATCATGGGTTCGATGCTCGCTTTCGTCCTGATCAAGATCACCGGTGTGGACCGCGAAGTGGTTGAAAAATGGCTCTACGTGATTATCGCCATGGCGCTGATCACCGGGATCATCGGCACCGGCCACCACTTCTTCTGGATCGGTGCGCCTGAGGTCTGGCTGTGGGTAGGCTCGATCTTCTCGGCGCTGGAACCGCTGCCGTTCCTGGCGATGGTGGTCTTCGCCTTCAGCATGGTGAAAAACCGTCGTCGGCAACACCCGAACCGCGCCGCCACGTTGTGGGCCAAGGGCACCACGGTCACCGCGTTCTTCGGCGCGGGCGTCTGGGGTTTCCTGCACACCCTGGCACCGGTCAACTACTACACCCACGGTTCGCAATTGACCGCGGCCCACGGCCACCTGGCTTTCTACGGTGCCTACGCGATGATCGTGATGACGCTGATCAGCTACGCCATGCCACGCTTGCGCGGCTTAGGTGAAGCGTCGGACGAACGTTCGCAGCGCCTGGAGATCTGGGGCTTCTGGTTGATGACCTTGTCGATGGTGATGATCACCTTGTTCCTCACCGCAGCCGGTGTTGTCCAGGTCTGGTTGCAACGCTGGATGACGGATGGCAGTGCCTTGCCGTTCATGGCCACGGTGGATCATTTGGAGCCGCTGTTCTGGGCACGACTGGTCAGCGGCGTCGGGTTCCTGGCCGGGTTGCTCTGCTACCTGTTCAGCTTCCGTCAACGTGGCCGTGCGGCCCTGCGTGCACCGGCGGCGGTGGTGCCTTCGTAGGCGCTGCCGAAGGCTGCGATCTTTTTCCGTAATGCTTGAGACTCAAGTGCCATGGGAAAGATCGCAGCCTCGCTTCGCTCGACGGCTCCTACGGGTGCAGTCCAGCGGAGCGGTGTGAGGTTTAGTGGATCGGGGTTGAAGAGGAAGATAACCATGGCATTCACGCTAGAGCTGGAAGAATGGGTCGGCAGTGTCTGGCACCGTTTTATCACCCGCCGGGCCAGTGCCGATTTTCCTGAGGCTCGGGTCGAGTTGGTTCCCCGGCAACGCTCGTTGCAGGTGCTGTTTCGCGCCACCGGGGGAGCGCCTCACCTGGGGGTGGAAGCGGTCAGCGATCGCGATCTGCTGTTGCGCCGCAACCTGTTGCAGCAGATCGCCGGCACCTGCAAGCAAGTGCCTCTGGCCTGTTGCGATGGCGATAACCTGCGGTTGCCGGCGAGCCTGGCGGCGTTTCCCGATGTCGGGCTCAACGAAGAGTTGTATCGTTGGCTCGCGTTGCTGGCCGCGCAGTCGGGGCCGATGAAACACTGGGGGCGGGATAATCAGCGCTGGACCCTGGCGGTGTTGAAACGCTACCCGGCGCTGCGCCCTCGCTACCGGCGACTGGTGGACGCGCACCTGTCCCTGCGCCCCGATCCGGCCACGCTCAACCCGGCCGAAGCCGCCTTGGAACGGGCGTTGTGCCAAGCCTTGCGCGAACCGGGCAGTGTTGAGCATTTTCCACGCAGCGAGCGGGCGGCCTGGCCGTTGCCGCTGTGGCTATACCCACCTCAACATTTGGCCAATCCCCAGGCCGCCAACCTTGAGGAGTCCGAGCAATACCTGGCGACACCTCCCGGTGAACAGCAGGGCGGACGCAAGCGCGCCGAGCGAATCGACGATGCCACCCGTGACGGTGGGTTGTTGATCGTGCGCCTGGAAAACCTCTTCAGTTGGACCGAGCACGTGGACCTGGATCGCTGGGCGGATGACAGCGAAGACCCGGACGCCGCTCGCGTCGCCGAGGACCTGGACCAATTGACCCTGTCGCGCACCCGCTTGCGCAAGGGCGGTGGCTTGAAACTGCACTTGGACCTGCCGCCGGCCGATGTGGATGACATCCCGTTGGGCGCAGGCATCCTGTTGCCGGAGTGGGACTACCGCAAGCAACGCTTGCAAGACGACTTCGTCAGCCTGCAAACCTTCATCCCTCGCGATTGCCAGCCCCAGCCGTTGCCCGCACGCCTGCGAAGCTCGGCCCAGCGCTTGCGTCGCCAGTTCGAACACTTGCGTAACGATCGTCAATGGTTGCGCCAGCAAACCCAAGGCTCGGAACTGGACCTGCAAGCCTGGCTGGACTTTCATGTCGAGCGCCAGCACGGGCAGTGCAGCGAACGCGGGCTGTTCATGGACCAGCGCCAGACTCGTCGCGACCTGGCTTGCCTGCTGCTGGCCGACCTGTCGATGTCCACCGATGCCCACCTCAATGACGAGCACCGGGTGATCGATGTGATTCGCGACAGCCTGTTGCTGTTCGGCGAAACCCTGTCGGTGCTGGGGGACGATTTTGCCTTGTACGGGTTCTCTTCCTTACGCCGCCAGCAGGTGCGCATGCATGAACTCAAGGCGTTCAACCAGCGTTATGACGACCACACTCGGGGACGGATCCAGGGACTCAAGCCCGGTTACTACACGCGCATGGGCGCGGCGATTCGCCAAGCTACACAGCGGTTGGCGGGCTGCAAGCGCCGGCGCAAGTTGTTGCTGCTGCTCAGTGACGGCAAGCCCAATGACCTGGACCTCTACGAGGGGCGCTACGGTGTGGAAGACACTCGCCAGGCGGTACTGGAAGCCCGGCGCCAAGGGCTGACGCCGTTCTGCATCACCATCGATCGCGAAGCGGGGGACTACCTGCCGTACATGTTCGGGGCCAACGGCTACACCTTGATTCGCCAGCCCGAGCAACTGCCGCTGCGTTTACCGCAGTTGTACCGGCAATTGACTCAGGACTGAGGGTTCAGGTGATGCTGCGAGGCAACCAGAAGAACATGACGATGCAGAAGATCGTCAAGCCGACACAAAACCAGGTGAAGCGCCGCAGCCGGCGCTCGCCGGCCATCGCCGCTTCGGCGGGCAGGGGCATGCCGCACTGGCGACACTCGGTCTCATTGGCAGGGTTGGCCTGTTGGCAATACAGGCAAGTGGGCTGCGCACTCATTCGAATTGCTCCAGGCGCAGGCGATCGAGAATGGCGATCTGGCGACCGTCCTGGGTGATGATTTTTTCATCGATTAGGCGGCGGATGATCCGCGAGAAAGTTTCCGGCTGGATCGACAAGTGCCCGGCGATCAACTGCTTGGCCATCGGCAGTTCGAACTGACTGTCCACGGTTTGCAGGCGCACCAGTTGCGTCAACAGGTAGCGCACCACCCGGTGAGTGGCGTTCTTCAGCGACAGGGTTTCAATCTCGTTGACCCGTTGGTGCAGGCGCACGCAGAGCTTGCCGAGCAGGGCGAAGGTCAGCCGGCTGTTGCTTTGCAGCAGACGCATGTAGGTGGCGTTGGACAGCCGATACACCTGGGTCGGGGCGACGGCTTCGGCGGACGCGACGTAGTTGGGTGTGTCCATCAGCATCATGGCTTCGGCGAAGGTCTGGCGCTCGCCGATCACCTCGAAGACTTTTTCCTGGCCATCCGGGGTCAGCCGGTAGATTTTCACGGCACCGGAAATCACGTAGTAAAACGCCTGCGCCGGCTCTCCCTGGCGGAACAACGGATCACCCCTGTCGATGTTCAGCAGTTGGCTGTTGCTCATCAATTCGTCGAGCTGTTCTTCGTTCAACGGCTCGAACAGGTGATGGCTGCGCAGAATCTGGTGATGGACGCGGTGGAGCACCATGGCATGGAATCCTTGTAATGGCGAAAGAGGTGTTCGGGGTCAGACCAGACTCAGGGACAGGCCGCTGGCCAGCGCCACGACGCAGGAGAGCAAGACGAACCAGGTAAGCGGCAGAACGACGGATTTCATGGAAGACCCCGACAAGAAAGGTGATGCCGTGCCTGAGCAAGAGACGGGCCATGCCGGCGGGCGTTGAATTGCGGCGCGCTGGCGCTGATATGGGTATAAATGACCCTGGTCTGGTAGGGTTAAAACAACCATGAAAGGGTAATAAATACCCCATTCAGCTACAGTCGTTATGCGCGGGAGGCGTTGTGGAAGCAAAGCTTGCTCGCGATGAACGAGAACGCGGGCCTGCTGTAGACCGCGGTGTCTTCATCGCGAGCAAGCTTTGCCCTCACAACGGCAAGCCCCTTGCAAGTGCCTGTTCGAGGCGGGAGGTTACCGATGAGCTGGCTTGATCTGAGACAAGGCCGGCCGGCGTCGATAGCCGATCATTCGAACCCTGATTTGTCGTACCTCGCTGGCGGTTCAGTGAGGCAAAGGAGTGGTGTATGCAAGTGCTTGACCGTCGCAAGGCCATGGCTATTTTGCCGTTGTGGCGCCTAGCGTTTCGGCCGTTCTTTTTGGCCGGGTGTGTATTGGCGCTGTTGGCTGTTCCCCTTTGGCTCGCGGCGTTCACCGGACGCTTGTCGGCCTGGCAGCCGGCCGGCGGCTGGTTGGCCTGGCACCGGCATGAACTGTTGTTCGGTTTTGGCCTGGCGATCATCGCCGGGTTCCTGCTGACGGCGGTGCAAACCTGGACCGGAGCTCCGGGCCTCAGCGGCAAGCGCTTGGCAACACTGGCACTGTTGTGGCTGGGCGCGCGGCTGGCCTGGCTGATGGATGCGCCCTGGCCGTTACTGACGCTGCTGGAGCTGGGTTTTGCCCTGGCGGTCGCGGCGTTGATGGGCGTGATGTTGTGGCGCGTGCGGCAGAAGCGCAATTACCCGATTGTGCTGGTATTGCTGCTGTTGGCCGCCGCCGATGCGTTATCCGTATACGGTCTGGTGCAGCACAACGAAGGCCTGCAGCGCCAGAGCGTGCTCACCGGCCTGTGGCTGGTGGCGGCGATGATGGGGTTGATCGGCGGTCGCGTGATTCCATTTTTTACCCAGCGCGGCCTCGGTCGGGTCGAGGGCGTTGCGCCTTGGCCGTGGCTTGATCGTCTGTTGCTGGCCGGGTCGGCGCTGGTGGCGTTGTTGTATGCCTTCGGTCCGGCGCTGACGGCCAGCGTCTGGGTCGGCCTGTTGTTCGCCGCGTTGGCGGTGGGCCACGGGATTCGACTGGTGCGCTGGCATGATCGGGATGTGTGGCGGGTGCCGCTGCTGTGGTCGTTGCACCTGGCCTACGCCTGGTTGGCGGTGGCCTGCCTGGGCATGGCGCTGTGGCACTTCGGCGTGCCGGTGAACCCGAGCCTGGCGGTGCACAGCCTGACCATCGGCGCCATGGCCGGGTTGATCCTGGCGATGATTGCCCGTGTCAGCCTGGGCCATACCGGGCGCGCCCTCGAGCCGCCAGCGGGCATGACCCTGGCGTTCATCCTGTTGAACCTAGCGTGCCTGAGCCGCGTGCTGTTGGTGCTGCTGTTGCCGTTGGCTGGGCTGTGGCTGGCGGCGCTGTGCTGGACGCTGGCGTTCGGTTTATACGCCTGGCGCTATGGGCCGATGCTGCTCAAGGCGCGGGTGGATGGGCATCCGGGATGAGCCGATTGGGCGGAGGGCGTCGATAATGTACGGAGTCTTGCTGGTTACGCATCTGTTGGCGGCCATTGCTTTCATTGGCACGCTGTTTTTCGAGGTCTTCATCTGGCACAGCGCCCGCCGGCCCTTGACCCAAGGCGTCAAGGACGCTGCCGACCAGGCCATCGCCCAGCGCTCGCGGCACGTGCTGCACAGCGTCGTGCTGGTGCTGTACGGCGCCGGCCTGGCCCTGGCCTGGCAGCATCGTGGGGCATTGAGCCAGCCGTTGAGCAACAGCTTTGGCCTGCTGCTGAGCCTGAAGATCCTGCTGGCGCTGAGCATCATCGGTCACTATTTGTGGCTGGCGTACTGGCTCAAGAGCGGTCGCCTGACGCCTTGCCGCGCTTGTGGGTTGCGCCGCAGTATCCTGGGGCACATGGTGCTGATCGTGGTGTTGGCCAAGGCGATGTTCTATTGGCAGTTTTGAGCCGCAGAGAACAACGCTGAACCCCTGTGGGAGCGAGCAAGCCCACTCCCACAGGGGTAATGGGCAATGTTTGAGATTAGTGGGCAGGTTTCATCGCATTGACGAACAACACATTGTTTTCCAGGTGGATGTGCTGCATCAGATCATCACGAAACTCCACCAGCCCCCGATACAGGGCGCGCCAGGTGTTGCAGGCGTCGGCGGGTGGGGTGATCTGGTCGGTCAGGGCGAGCATGGTTTCCAGGGCTTCACCGTGCTGGTCGTGTTCGTAGCGCAGCACCTGGATCGGCGCCGAGGCCCGTTCGCCAAGGCCTTGTTGCAGCATCGGGAACAGCACCTGTTCTTCCTTGAGCATGTGGCCTTCGAGTTCCTGGTACATGTCCTGCAGGTGATCGGCCAGTCCGTTGGGGCAACTGGGTCGCGCACCATGGACCTGCTCGACGCGCCGGGCCAGGCGGATCAGTTCCGGCAGCTGTTCGCGATGGCGCGCGTGGTAGCGCTCCAGGATGTGGGCAAGCAAGGTCGCCTGGGGTTCGTCGCGCCAGTCATGGCCCAGTTCCCCGGCGGCTTGCAGGGTGCGCAGGGCGTCGGCGATCAGCAGCGGGTTAAGGCCTTTGCCCAGCGCCGCTTCACGCAAGGACTTTTGCCCGCCGCAGCAGAAGTCGAGGTTGTAATGATGGAAGGTACGGGTCGCACCGGGAATGTCGCAGGCCAGTTGGCCGAGGCTTTGTTCCAGCAGATCGAGGCTCATTGGGTTTCCTTAGGGTTGAATGCCGGGAGGGACAGATAAGCGCTCTCTTTTTTTGCAGCCGGCGTGCCATATTCAACTGATTGAAAACAAAGCATTAAATTTTTGCCAGGGTGATTGTCACCCTGATTGTGAAGGGTCAAACGAACCCTGGAGGGTCATCACTACCATGCTGCGTGAAAGCCTGGCCGCCGACCTGATCGTCGAGCTGCCCAATGCGGTGCGATTGCAGCGCCTGGTGCAGACCCTGCGCGAATACTTCAACAGTGGCGCCGTGGGGCTGCTGCGCCTGGACGATGACAGTCTCAGACCCGTGGCCACCGTGGGCCTGGTCCACGAAGCACTGGGACGGCGCTTCGTGATTGCCCAGCACCCGCGTCTGGCGGCGATCATGGCCTCGCGCGAACCCACCTGGTTCGAGCCGGACAGCCGTCTGCCGGACCCTTACGACGGTTTGCTCGACAACCACGTCGGTGAACCGCTGCCGGTGCATGACTGCATGGGCGTGAGCCTGTACGTGGAAGGACGGCTCTGGGGTGCGATCACCCTGGATGCGTTGCACGCCGGCACCTTCGACAGCCGCGCCCGCGAGGAACTCAAGCGCTGTACGTTGCAGATCGAGGCCGCCGTGCGGGTCACCCGGCTCGAGCAGGAAAACCGTAGCCTGCGAGCATCGCGCAGCGACCAGACCGACCTGCGGCTACCCGCCGAAGAGGGCGAGATCCTCGGGCGCAGCGAGGGGTTGCAGCAGTTGCTCAACGAACTGGATGTGCTGGCGGACTCCGAACTGCCGGTGCTGTTGCTGGGCGAAACCGGAGTCGGCAAGGAGTTGTTCGCCCGGCGGCTGCATCGGCTGTCCCGACGAGGCAACAAGCCGTTGGTTCAGGTCAACTGCGCGGCGTTGCCGGAGTCCCTGGCCGAAAGCGAGTTGTTCGGCCACGTCAAAGGCGCATTCTCCGGGGCGACCACCGACCGTGCCGGGCGCTTCGACGCGGCCAATGGTGGCACGCTGTTCCTCGATGAGGTCGGTGAATTGCCGTTGAGCGTGCAGGCCAAGTTGCTGCGCACCCTGCAGAACGGCGAGATCCAGCGCCTGGGGGCGGACAAGCCGCTGCACGTTGATGTGCGGATCATCGCCGCCACCAACCGGCACCTGCCCGACAGCATTCGCGACGGGTTGTTTCGCGCCGACCTGTATCACCGGCTTTCGGTCTACCCGGTGCCGATCCCGCCGCTGCGCGAGCGCGGTCATGATGTATTGATGCTGGCCGGGCACTTTCTCGAACT
This sequence comes from Pseudomonas sp. RL_105y_Pfl2_101, assembly GCF_963970585.1. Lineage (NCBI taxonomy): Bacteria > Pseudomonadati > Pseudomonadota > Gammaproteobacteria > Pseudomonadales > Pseudomonadaceae > Pseudomonas > Pseudomonas sp. RL_105y_Pfl2_101. The sequence continues at coordinate 59,871 of NZ_CAXAPG010000015.1, read as the reverse complement.
GAACCGCACGCGGCTGGGCTTGCGTGGGTTGCGCCTGTCCCCGGCGGCTGAACAGGCGCTGCTGGCGTACAGCTGGCCGGGCAATGTGCGGGAACTGGAACACGTGATCAGCCGCGCGGCGTTGAAGCAACTGAGTCGTGGCGCCAGTCGCAGCCTGATCATGACCCTGGAACCGCAGGTGCTCGACCTCGACGTCAACGCCAGCACAGCCTCGACGCAAGCGCTGCCCGAACAGGCCCTGCAAGCGTTGGATGCGCGTGTGCAGCCCTTGAGCGAGGCTGTCGATGGTTGCCAGCGCCAGGCGATCCTCAAGGCCCTGGAACGCTGCGGGCAGAACTGGGCGGGGGCCGCGCGGCTGTTGGAGGTTGACCCGAGCAATCTGCATAAGCTGGCGCGGCGGTTGGGGCTTAAGTGAATCTTTGGCCACCTGTTCCTGAGTCATGCGCCGACTGTTGGAGCTGCCGAAGGCTGCGATCTTTTGATCTGTCGCTTGAGATTCAAGTGTCTGGGGAAAGATCGCAGCCTCGCTGCGCTCGGCAGCTCCTACAGGGGGGGGCACATTTGATGGGGGTCAAGGTGGACCCGCAGGGCCAGGCGCAGACTGGGGCAAACCCACAGTGGAGATATCTCTCATGCCCCTTTCCCTGGCCAAAATGCGCCGCCAGTACACCCTCGATGGCCTGGATGAAGCCCTGGCACCCGACGCCCCCATGGCGCTGTTCGCGCTCTGGATGCAACAGGCCCGCGACACCGAAAGCCCACCGGTGGAAGCCAACAGCATGGCCCTGGCGACGGTGGACGAGCAGGGCCGGCCTCACTGTCGGGTGTTGTTGCTCAAGGGCTTCGACGCCCAGGAGTTTTCTTTTTTTGGCAACTACGACAGCGCAAAGGGCCAGAACCTGGCGGCCAACCCCTGGGCGGCCATGACGTTTTTCTGGCCGGGGCTGGAGCGGCAAGTACGCATCGAAGGGCCGGTCCACAAACTCGATCCGGCGTTGTCGGATGCCTATTTTGAATCCCGTTCCGTCGCCAGTCGCCTGGGCGCCTGGGCGTCGCCACAAAGCCGGCCACTGGAGGACAGGGCCGCGCTGGAGACCTTGCTGGCGCAAACCGAAAAACGCTTTGCCGATCAACCCGTGCGGCGCCCCGGCCATTGGGGAGGCTATTGCCTGCGGCCCGAACGGATGGAGTTCTGGCAGGGCCGCGCCGACCGTTTGCACGATCGCCTCGACTACCGCCTGCAGGATGGCGCCTGGCAGCGTTGCCGCCTGGCACCTTGAGTGCCAAGGGAGGTACCTCCAACGAGGAATAGGCCCGGCAACGATTGCGGTTCAGGCTGGGCCATCTTTTCTGACAGGACGGCTGATCATGGCCCATCTGACGCAACGCCTCTTTCAACCGCTGAATATCGCGGTCCTCACCATCAGCGATACCCGCACCTTCGACACCGACACCTCGGGCCAAACCCTGGCGGACCTGTTGCAAACGGCCGGACACGTGCTCATCGACCGTGGGTTGGTGAAAGACGATATCTACCAGATCCGCGCCCAGGTCTCCCAATGGATCGCCGACCCCAAGGTGCAGGTGGTGTTGATGACCGGCGGCACCGGGTTCACCCCGCGCGACAACACTCCTCAGGCGGTGGCGCCACTGCTGGACAAGCAGGTGGACGGTTTCGGCGAGTTGTTCCGCCAGGTGTCGCTGGCGCAGATCGGCATGTCCACCCTGCAATCGCGCGCCTTGGCGGGCATGAGCAACGGGGTGCTGGTGTGCTGCTTGCCGGGTTCGCCGGGGGCGTGCCGGACCGGATGGGAGCAGATCCTGGCCGGGCAATTGGACAGCCGCACCGGCCCGTGCAATTTCACCCCGCACCTCAAACCCCAGGACGGCATCGCCCCAACGGCTTGCGAGACACGCTCGTGAACGGCCGGGTGTGCGACAGCGGCGTGTTGATGCCGGTGGATGAGGCGATCCGTCATCTGCTCGACCAGGCACCGCCGCCACCGCCCGTGCAACGGGTTGGCCTGGACCAGGCCCTGGCGCGTGTGCTGGCCACTGACATTGTGTGCCCGATGAACCTGCCGGCCTGGGACAACAGCGCGATGGATGGCTATGCCCTGCGGGCCGCTGACCTGCCGGGTGACGGCGGCGACCTGTTGTTGGGCGGGCGGATCGCCGCGGGTGACGAACCGGGCGAGCCGTTGCAGGCCGGGCAAGTCGTGCGGATTTTTACTGGCGCGCCGCTGCCACCGGGTGCCGACACGGTAGTGCCGCAGGAAAGCTGTCGCGTCGATGGCGAGCGGGTCTGGTTGCCGCCGGTCAACGGCGGTGACCATGTTCGCAAGGAAGGTGAGGAACTGCGTCGAGGAGACCGGCTGCTTGAAGCCGGCACGCGCTTGCGCGCCCAGGAGTTGGGTCTGCTCGCCGGTGCCGGCGTCGGCCAGGTGGACGTCTATCGCCCCTTACAAGTGGGCTTGCTCAGCAGCGGCGATGAGCTGCGCGAGCCGGGTGAGCCACTGGCGCCAGGACAGATCTACAACAGCAATCGCCATAGCCTCGCCGCACTGTTGCGCGGTTGGGGTGTCGAGGTGCATGACTTCGGGGTCATGCCCGACCAGCTATTGGCCAGTCGACAAGCGTTGCGCCTGGCCGCCGCCGAATGCGATGTGCTGATCACCTCGGGCGGTGTCTCGGTGGGTGAAGAAGACCATCTCAAGCAAGCCATCGAAGCCTTGGGCAGCATCGACCTCTGGCGCCTGGCCATCCAGCCGGGCAAGCCTCTGGCCTTTGGCGATGTGGAAGGCAAACCTTGGATCGGGCTGCCGGGCAATCCGTCGGCGGCGTTGATTACCGCGCTGATCGTCGTGCGGCCGTTCCTGTTTCGGGCCCAGGGCATGGGCGACGTGTTACCCGTGCCGTTGCAGGTGCCCGCCGGGTTCGACTGGCTCAAGCGCAACCGGCGCCGACAGTACCTGCGGGCCAGGTTGGTTCCGGATGCCAACGGCCACCTGTGCGTGGAACTGCACCCTCAGCAAAGTTCGGCGATGCTGACGGCCGCCTGCTGGGCCGATGGGCTGGCGGTGGTGGAGTGTGAGGCGCAACTGCACAAGCACGACAAGGTGCTGTATCTGCCATTCGCCGAACTGATGCATTGACGGCAATTGATTGCCGTCAAGGTCGCCGGCCGAGGGCTGGCTAGACTGGCGGCGCCTGAGTTTTCTCATGAGGATGCCCCATGCAACTGGTTTGCCCGGCAGGGAATCTGCCTGCCCTCAAAGCGGCGGTGCGCCAAGGCGCCGATGCCGTCTATGTCGGCTTTCGCGATGACACCAATGCCCGGCACTTCGCCGGGCTGAACATGGACGATAAGCAGTTCGACGCGGCTGTCGCACACATCCGCCAGCACCAACGCAAGCTGTACGTGGCGGTCAATACTTACCCGCAGCCCAAGGGCTGGGAGCGCTGGCAACGGGCCGTGGATCGCGCCGCCGATTTCGGCGTGGATGCCCTGATTGCCGCCGACCCTGGTGTGCTCAGCTACGCCAGCCAGCGCCATCCGAAGCTGGCGCTGCACCTGTCGGTACAAGGTTCGGCCACCCACGCCGCGGCCCTGGCGTTTTACGCCCAGCGTTATGACATCCGCCGCGCCGTGCTGCCACGGGTACTGTCCCTGGCCCAAGTGCGGCAGGTGGCGGCGGGCAGTCCGGTGCCGATCGAAGTCTTCGGTTTCGGCAGCCTGTGCATCATGGCTGAAGGCCGTTGCCACTTGTCTTCCTACATCACCGGCGAATCACCGAACCTGTGCGGCGTCTGCTCGCCCGCCAAGGCGGTGCGCTGGAGCGAGGATGCCCAAGGCCTCAGCGCACGCCTGAGCGAGGTGCTGATCGACCGCTATACCCCCGAAGAACCGGCCGGTTATCCGACCTTGTGCAAAGGCCGCTTCCTGGTCGGCGGCAAGCGCTTCCATGCGCTGGAAGAACCCACCAGCCTCGACACCCTCGACCTGCTGCCTGAGCTGGCGGCCATTGGCGTCGAAGCGGTGAAGATCGAAGGTCGTCAACGCAGCCCGGCCTACGTTGAGCAAGTGACCCGGGTCTGGCGCGCCGCACTGGATGCCCACCAGGTCGCGCCGCAACGGTTCCGGGTGCAGGAAGAATGGCGCCAGGCGCTGGCTGGCTTGTCCGAAGGCAGCCAGACCACCCTGGGTGCCTACCATCGATCATGGCAATGAGGGGAGGCCAGATGAAACTCAGCCTGGGACCGGTCCTGTTTTATTGGGACAAAGCGCAACTGGGGAATTTCTATGCCGAGATGTCGGCATTGCCGCTGGACGTGATTTACCTGGGGGAAACCGTGTGTTCGAAACGCCGGGCGTTCTCCCTGGATCAGTGGCTGGGGTTGGCGCGCGAGCTGCAAACGTGCAGCCAGGCACAGATTGTGTTGTCGAGCCTGACGCTGATCGAAGCGGCCTCGGAGCTGTCCTCGCTGCGACGCCTGTGTGACAACGGCCAGTTGTTGGTGGAAGCCAATGACATGGGCGCGGTGCAGTTCATGGCCGAACGCAAACTGCCTTTCGTCGGCGGCCCGGCGCTGAACTTGTACAACGGCCACGCCCTGGGGCAATTGCTCGACAGTGGCATGATCCGTTGGGTGCCGCCCGTGGAGTGCTCGGCGGCGCTGATCGGCGATGTGCTGGAGCAGGTGCGGGACATGGACCGCGAGGTGCCGGAGGTGGAGATCTTCGCCTACGGTCATCTGCCCTTGGCGTACTCGGCACGATGCTTTACCGCCCGAGCCGAAAACCGCCCCAAGGACGACTGTCAGTTCTGCTGCATCAACTACCCCGACGGCTTGGCGTTGAGCAGTCAAGAGGGCCAACAGTTGTTCACCCTCAACGGCATCCAGACGATGTCCGGTGAGGTGACCAACCTGCTGGCCGACTACAACGCGCTGGTGGCCTGTGGCGCTGATGTGCTGCGCCTGAGTCCGCGGGCCCAGGGCATGGCCGAGGTGGTCACGGCCTTCGACAAAGTGCGTCAGGGCGGGGCACCGCCGTTGTTCGTGGACGGTTGCAATGGCTACTGGCACGGCCATGCCGGCATGTTGAAGGTAGAGGAGGCGGGCCTGTGCTGAGTTCGAAGAAGTGGCTGCTCAAAGGTGCCGACCGCTTGCTGCCGCTGGTGGGCAAGGTGCCGTTTGTGGTGCAGCGCCTGGCGTTGCAGCAGGCGCTCAATCGCTGCCTGGCCGAGCCGCTGCGCGACGGCGGGTTCGAGGTGCTGCGTGGGCGCTGGTTGTGCCTGCGCGTGCCCGACCTGAAGTTGTGCTGGTACCTGACCTTGGCGCGGGACGGTTTGCGCATTGCCGAACGGGCCGAGGCCCAGGTCACCATCAGCGGCAACTGGCGCGAGTTTCTGTTGCTGGCCAGTCGGCAGGAAGACCCTGACACGCTGTTCTTCCGTCGCCGCTTGGTGATCGAGGGGGATACCGAGTTGGGGCTGGCGTTGAAGAATTTGATCGACAGTCTTGATCCGGACGTTCTGCCGCCTTGGCTTTGGCGCAACCTGGAGCGGGCGGGCAAGGGGTTGGCGGCGGGGTGAGAGGTTGAGTTGCTGTGATCGACGCAGATCCAGTGTATGGCTTGCCTGCGATATAGGTGGCCTCACAGCCGGCCTGGCTCCTGCGGATGTAACCCATCCATGTGGGAGCCGAGCTTGCTCGCGATGGCGGCCTGACAGCCGACCTGTCTCTTGCGGATGTATACAGATCTCCTGCGGAGCTGCGGCTTTGATCTTTTGATCTTGGTACGGCCAGGCACGTCAGTGCGCAAACGCTTTAGGGTATTTGTCCAGATAGGCATCATTGAGCTGCGTATCCTGGGAACGCATGAAAGATTTGAAGTCGGGTACCAGAAAAACCAGCAGAGACAACAGCAGCACCATGACGCCCAGCAGCGTGATTGTCAGTGCGACCCCCAGATAGGCGATCAGGGTGTTCATCGCGAAACTGCCCAAGGGGCTGGCCGCCGCAGACAGAAATGAAACCGTTGCAAAAATCCGGTTGCGATGGAGCTTTGGCGTTGCCAGCAACCTCACAGCGGAAGTGGGGATGTTAATCAACATCAGGCCGACGCCGCCGCAGAAAAAGGCCGCGGGCACGATGAACGACGATGAAACGGTCCCGACCACTACAAGGTTGCACCCCAGCAATGCGAAACCTGCGGACACACACATGTCACGGGGGACCCGGTCGGATAACCAGCCGATGATCTTGTAACTGCCCGCCAGAATGCCCAGTCCGAAGCACGAATCCAGAAGACCGATGTAAGTGACCGGGTATTGGATGACGTCCTTTACATACAATGGGATCAGGATGGTGAAGAACGGAAACAGGGCAAAGTTGATCAGCATTGCAATGATGGCCAGGTAAAATTCGACTTTCACTCCGTAAACTACTTTGAAGCCGGAATAGATCATGCTAAAGCCGCTGGCACCCGGGGCTTTTTCGCCTTGGTCAGTGGCGCCGATGGGGCTCGGGATGGTCGCGATCAACGCCCCGGCGATGAGAATTGCAAAAAAATCGGCGGCAAAGGCGAACGTGATACCGAATCCGTAAATCAACCCGCTGGCCAGTACCGGTCCCAGCAGAATGGAAAAGGACGACATCACGCTTTTGGTCCGAAAGGCCAGGGAGACTTTATCGTCGTCTGCAAACAAAGGAATGATCGAAGCCTGGAGAGGGTCGCGTACGCCGACGATCGCACTGCTGATCATCATCAGCGCGCCCACCGTCCAGGGGGTGAACGACCCCGTGGCGGACAGTACCACCATCAACAGCGCTGTCAGCAGGCTGATCCATGAGGCCAGCTTGATGATCAGGATTTTGTTGTACTTGTCCCCCAGCCATCCCAGCAGGGGTTTGGCTAACACCTCCGTCGCGATGGAACAGGCAATCATGTTGGCGAAATAGAGCGCAGAGCCTGTTTCCTGCAACGCCCACCAAGCCACCGCCAGTTGATTGCACCGCCCGCCCAAAACCATCAACAAAAAGCTGAATTGCACTTTCAGAAGACGCCGGTCGATGCCGGGAAAGCCCCACGTAATGCCTGAAAAATTTGCACTCATTGACGTACCTTTAATCCACCGGAATTCCAATACGGTCCAACCAAGTTGTGTCGGCCACTCGGGTAATCCCCAGGCGTGGGCTATATCGTTGACGATGATTTTTTGCAGGTGGTGGAGATCGCGCCAACTGAATATTACTTTCAAGATGTTGCGGCTTTACATCATCGCGAAGAGGTGGCGAGTTTTCTGAAATGTTAGTCGTGTTGGTTGTGGGAATGAGCTTGCTGATTCTTAGGAAAGGTATATTGCTGTCGTAGGACGGGTCTTGGAAATTTCTGTAAGTAATTTCTGTAAGCTTTAAGTTCTTGGCGCGTTATCTCAAGATTAGGTTTGCAGTATCAGTTGAGCTGATTTCAAAAAATTGAATCAGCAAGTGCGTTCTAACTGACATACGGCGGCTACAGGTTTTAGGACCGCTTCGCGGTCCAGCGGGAGCAAGCTCCCTCGCCACCGGTTTTGGTGTTCGACACTAGCACCTGTTCGCCTTCTCAAGCCGTCTCGGTGGCTTCGATCATCTGGCTTTCAATCAGCCGCTTGATCTCCTCAAACAACTCGTCACTCTGCTCCTCGGTGCAATCCTCGCCGTTGCGTTTGCGCAAACCGTGGTGGCTGAAGATCAGATGCACATCGGCGTGCAGGTCGTGCTGGTTCAGGCAGCTTTCGACGCATTGCAGCGGGCAGCCGTCCAGTGCCAGGATTCTCCGTCCCGAGCGTGCTTTATTGACCAGCGCAGCCACATGCCCGCCGACCCCGACGATGCAGGACATTTCGGCCAGGCCGCTGCGATCCAGGCGCAGGGCCAGGGTATTGGCCAACTGCGCGACATTCGAGCAACCGGAGCAGGAGTAGACCAAGGGAAGGCTTGAATCGGACATGAGGGTTCTCCACTGATGGACTCTGCCAGTGTGCGAGGCCGCCAGTAATACGCCTTGACCATGGTCAAATCCGGGACTGGCCCGGTTACTGTTGGTAACCAGCCAGTTCTTCTTCAGCCAGGATACGAATGTTGCGTCGCTCCATGGCAATCAACCCCCCATCAACCAACCGATGAAGAATCCGAGAAAACGTCTCCGGCTGAATCCCCAACTTGGAAGCCACCAGCCGCTTCGACACCTGCAACACCACCTGACCATCCCGCGGATCCCGCTCCTGCAGCAGGAAATTGATCACCCGCCGACTGGCACTGGCCAAGGTCAAGTTATCGATATCCTTGAGCCGCTGATGCAAATGAATACTCATGCTCGCCAGGATCGCCAGGCAGACCTTGGGCTGGTCCTCCAGGGCCTTGCGGTAATGTGTGCCCTCGATACTCACCAGCACGCTGTCCTTGATCGCCGACGCGCTGACCGGATAGCAGCGGGCCTGGCTGAACAGCAGGGCCTCGGCGAAGGTCTGGCCGGGCTGGATGATTTCCACCAGGTTCTCCTGGCCCTCACCGGTCACCCGGAACAGCTTGATCTGGCCACTGACCAGCAAGAAAAACCGCTTGGCCGGATCGCCCTGGTGCATGAGCGTGCTGTTGCATTCCAGGCGTTTGAGGACAGCCAGGCTGCAGACATCTTCAAAGACCCGCTCCGGCAGTTGGCTGAACAGGTGATGACGACGCAACAGTAAAACGATGGAAGGGTGGGTCAGCATGGCGTACCTCCGCGTGCCGTCATGGTAGAGCCCAAGGCGTCATCGGCCTATGCCTCGGCTGGCCTACCTCGGAAGAGGGATGGGCCTCTCGATCACGACACAAAACCTGTGGGGAACGAAATCCAGATCTGCTCCCACAGGGCGTGTGTTTTGCTGGGCTAACCCGCCCCGCGCAAATGTTCCATCGCCCACACGGCGGCTTCGACCCGTGAGCGCAAACCGAGTTTGTGCAGCAGGTTCTTCACATGCACCTTGACCGTGCCTTCGGTGATGCCCAGCTTGTGCCCGATGACCTTGTTGCTATAGCCACCGGCGATGGTCTTGAGGACCTGGCGTTCGCGCTCGGTCAGTTCCACATCGGCCTGGCGCGGTGGTGAGCGCAGGGCCTGGGCCATGACGCGGGTCAGGCCGGGGCTGATCACCAGGGCGCCGTTGAGGGCGTCGCGGATGTACTGGATCAGCAGCTCCGGCTCCATGTCCTTGAGCAGGTAACCGTTGGCGTCCAGGCGCAAGGCATCGCGGATGTCGTCCTCGGCATCGGACACGGTGAACAGCAGCACCTTGCCGGTGTAGTGCATGGCGCGCAGTCGGCGCAGGGTCTCGATGCCGTTCATCTGCGGCATGTTGTTGTCCAGCAGCACCAGGTCGGGCTTGAGCGGTTCGATCAGGGTCAGGGCTTCTTCGCCGTGGCTGGCTTCACCAACGATGTGCAAATCGTCTTCGAGCTCAAGCATCTGGCGGATGCCGCGACGCATCATCGGATGATCGTCGACCAGTAGCAGGGTGTGGCGCAGGGGCGCGTTCATGTTGCGAGGCCTTCGGTGTGTTGGCCCAGGAATTCCGGTTGGAAATGCACCTGGATGCGGGTGCCCTGGGGTGTTCGAGAGAGAATCTGCAGTTGGCCGCGCAGGCTGCGGGCCCGCTCGTTCATGATGTTCAAACCATGGTGTTCGCGCTGGTCCACCTCGCCGCTGAAGCCGCGGCCATCGTCTTCGATCGACAGCCGCACGGTTTCGCCTTCCTGGCGCAGTTCGAGCCAGGCGTTTTCGGCATGGGCATGGCGCAGGCAGTTGGACAGGGCCTCACGGGTGATCTGCAGGATGTGGATCTGCTCGCTGGCCGACAGCTCGAAGGCCAGGGTGTCGACGAACAGGTGCACCTGGAAATCCCCTCGGCTTGAGAACTCCTCGGCGGTGTCCTTGAGTTCCTCGACCAGGCCGTCGTCGTGGATCTGCAGGCGGAAGGTGGTCAGCAGTTCACGCAGTTGGCGATAAGCATTGTTCAGTCCCTCGCGCAGCTCGCCGGTCACCGTCTCCAGGGTCTGCACCGGTTCGCCCCGACGCATCAGGGTCTGCATGCGGCTGACTTGCAGTTTCATGTACGACAAGGCCTGGGCCAGGGAGTCGTGGAGCTCGCGGGCAATGATCGTGCGTTCCTCGAGCAGCAGCAGGCGATGGTCCTGTTCGCGCTGGCGCTTGAGGGACAGCGACGTGCCAATCAGGTGGGCCAGGGCCTGGATCAATGCGGTCTCCCAGGGCTGCGCCGCGTGGCCGTCGACAAAATGCGCCTTGAGCTCACCCAGTTCATTACCCTGGTTACTGATGCTAAAGGCTAGCGGGCGTGCAGCGTTGCGTTTATGGCAACTGGCGCAATCGCTGCTGGCGCACACCTGGCGACTGTCGGCGCCATGCAGCGCCAGCAGGTGCCTGGCCGGTGCCTGCAATTGCCCTTGCAGGCACAACGTCAGGCGCAGGCCCGGCAGGCGCTGTTGGAAGCGTCGGATCAATTCATCCAGCCCTTCGGCATTAGCCTGCCGCGTCGCCAGGCTGCGACTGCTCTGGTACAACAGCTCCAGGGCGGCGTTGGCCTGTTGCAGGTTCAGGGTCTTTTGCCGGACCTGGTTTTCCAGGGTGCGATGGGATTGCTCGATGGTCTCGGCCATGGTGTTGAAACTGGTCGCCAATTGGCCCAGCTCATCCTCGGACTGGTGATTGACCCGCACCTGGAACTCGCCACGGCGAAAGCGCTGGGTGGCGTCCACCAACTCCTGCAAGGGCGTGACCACGCCGTACTGCAATTCATACAGGCCGATCAGCAGGATGATCATGGTGCTGAACAGCGCCGCACCCTGGATGGCCTGCTGCCAGCCTTGCTTGTGTTCGCTCTGGCGTTGCAGCAGGGTGACGAACTGGTCCAGTTGATCGACGAACCCGTTGGCGCTGGCCTGGAAAAACGCCGAGTCACCACGCTCGATGGCCGGGCGCAAAGTCTGGTTCCAGCGTTGCACAAGGTCGCGATAGCTTTTGTGCAGGGAGGTTTCCGGCCCATCTTCCAGCACGGCGCGCAGGGCTGGGCTGTCGAGACGTTGTTGCAGGCTGGCGACGATCGCCGGGATGTCGTCGTTGGTCCCCGCCGAGAGTTTCCAGCTCAGGTGGTAGGTCTCCATGCGCACGGAGCCGGCGGTATTGATGGCGGCAGCGTCGCCTTGGCTGAACCAGGCGATCAACCCGGCACTCAAGGAGCTGGCCAGGGCCAGGATGGCAATCAGGATCACCGCCAGCCCGGCGCGAGCGGGCAGGGAACTGCGCAGCCAACGCATCATCGACGCGGGCCTGCGGGGCATAACTGTGAACCGAGCATAGGGGGGGCGCCCTGGACCTGGGGGTGTAGCAGCCAATCCTGGGCGCACTACCTCTAAAGAGTTGTCGGCCGCTCCATTTCCATAAAAGCTTCGGCAGACTTGTTCAAAGTATTGATAAACAAAGGGTTGTATCAATATCAGGACCTACCTCCTTGGAGGTAGGCGGGCCAAGCATAGGCCTGGACCGCCCCGGCGCACGTTGACCCAGGTCAAGTTTTCGCGGGGTTCGTATCACTAGGCTGCGCTCATCGAACTGACGGAGTGCATCGTGATGCGAGCGCAAGTGCAACAAGGGCTGGTACTAGGGATGAGTACCCTGGCCTTCACCGTGTGCTTCATGGTCTGGATGATGTTTGCTGTGCTGGGGGTTCCGATCAAGGAACTGCTGGCCCTCAATGAAACCCAGTTTGGCCTGCTGGCCGCTACGCCGGTATTGACCGGTTCGCTGGTGCGTCTACCCCTGGGGCTTTTGACCGACCGCTTTGGCGGGCGGATCGTGTTCTTCCTGCTGATGCTGTCCTGCGTATTGCCGCTGTACCTGATCACCCTCGCCACGGCCTTTTGGCAGTTCCTGGTGCTGGGCCTGTTCGTCGGCCTGGCTGGAGGCTCGTTCTCGGTGGGCATCGCCTACGTTGCCAAGTGGTTCGACAAACAGAACCAGGGTTTTGCCATGGGCGTGTTCGGCGCCGGCAATGCCGGTGCGGCGCTAACCAAGTTCCTCGCTCCGGCGCTGATCGCGTTCGGCAGCTGGCACCTGGTGCCGAAGGTGTTCAGCGCCATCCTGTTCATTACCGCACTGTTGTTCTGGTTTCTCACCACCGAGAAAAAGGAACACAGCGGCACGGGCGGTGCCACGTTGCGCGAGCAACTCAAAGCCCTGAAAGAGCCGGCCGTGTGGCGCTACTGCCAGTACTACTCGATCGTGTTCGGCGGCTATGTGGCCCTGGCGTTGTGGATGACCAAGTACTACGTGCAGGAATACGGCTTCAGCCTGCAAAGCGCGGCGCTGCTGGCGGCGTGTTTCTCCCTGCCCGGCGGCGTGCTGCGGGCCGTCGGTGGCTGGATGTCCGACCGCTGGGGCGCCCAGAGCGTGACCTGGTGGGTGTTGTGGGTGAGCTGGATCTGTCTGTTCCTGCTGTCCTATCCCCAGACTCAACTGCAAGTGCAGACCGTCAACGGCATCGTCGATTTCCATATTGGCCTCAGTCCCACTCTGTTCACCGTGCTGCTGTTCGTGATGGGCATCGCCTTCGCGTTCGGCAAGGCCTCGGTCTTCAAGTACATCGCCAACGACTACCCGAAAAATATGGGGGCGGTGTCCGGCATCGTCGGTCTGGCCGGGGGCCTGGGCGGGTTCGTGCTGCCGATTATGTTTGGTGCCCTGGTGGACCTCACCGGCGTGCGCTCGTCCTGCTTCATGTTGATGTACGGCGTGGTCTGGGTATCCCTGGCCTGGATGTACTTCAGCGAAATGCGCAAGCGCCCGCTGCTGGGTAAGCAGCCGCCGGCCACTCAATCCCCGTTTTCCAGCATTGCCCAAGGAGAAGAACATGTCCGTTCTGAAAACGCCTGAAAAGGGCCCGGTCATTCATGACTGGCGCCCGGAAGACCCCGCGTTCTGGGGCAAAAGTGGTAAACAGACTGCCCGGCGCAACCTGTGGATTTCGATTCCGGCACTGCTGTTGGCCTTTGCGGTATGGATGGTCTGGAGCACGGTAATCGTGCGCCTGAATGCCATCGGCTTCAGCTTTACCACTGACCAGCTGTTCTGGCTGGCGGCATTGCCGGGGCTGTCCGGCGCGACCTTGCGCATCTTCTACTCGTTCATGGTGCCGATCTTCGGCGGGCGTCGCTGGACCGCGCTGAGCACGGCGTCGTTGTTGATACCGGCTTTGTGGATGGGTTTCGCCGTGCAGGATTCGGCCACGCCCTACAGCGTGTTCGTGCTGATCGCATTGCTTTGCGGTTTTGGTGGCGGCAACTTCGCCTCGAGCATGTCCAACATCAGCTTCTTCTACCCTAAGTCCCAGCAGGGCACCGCCCTGGGCCTGAACGCCGGGCTGGGTAACCTGGGCGTGTCGGTGATGCAGTTCAGCGTGCCACTGGTGATCTCCTTCGGTGTGTTCGGCTTCATGGGCGGCCAACCGCAAGTCCTGGCCGACGGCAGCTCTTTGTGGTTGCAGAACGCCGGTTTCATCTGGGTGCCGTTCATTCTCGCCGTAACCCTGATTGCCTGGTTCGGCATGAACGACCTGTCCAGCGCCCGCGCTTCGTTCAGCGAACAGGCGGTGATCTTCAAGCGCAAGCACAACTGGCTGATGTGCTGGTTGTACCTGGCGACCTTCGGTTCGTTCATCGGTTTTTCCGCGGCTTTCCCGCTGCTGATCAAGACCTCCTTCCCTGAAGTCATCGCCCTGAAATTCGCCTTCCTCGGCCCATTGGTGGGCGCGCTGGTACGGCCACTGGGCGGCTGGCTGGCGGACAAGCTCGGCGGCGCAAAGGTCACCTTGTGGAACTTCGTGTTGATGATCGTGATGGTGTTCGGCGTCCTGCACTTTCTTCCGCAGAACGGCGAGGGCGGCAGCTTCTACGGCTTCCTGGGTATGTTCATGTTGCTGTTCATCACCACTGGCGTGGGCAACGGTTCGACCTTCCGCATGATCCCGGTGATCTTCCGCACCCTGCACGAGAAGGCCGCCCTGGGCAAAAAGCCTGAGCAGCGCGAGCAAGCGATCAAGAACGCCGGCAAGGAATCGGCCGCGGTGCTGGGTTTCAGCTCGGCCATGGGCGCCTTCGGAGCCTTCTTTATTCCCAAATCTTTCGGTACTTCGATGGCCCTGACCGGCGGCCCGGAGATGGCCTTCTACATGTTCGTCGGCTTCTACCTGAGCTGCATCGTGGTGACCTGGTGGTGGTACGCCCGCAAAGGCGCGGCGACACCCTGCTAAGACGAATTCAACTATTGCGTGGGCGGGGCGCAGACCCCGCGGAGCAAGCCTGAGAGGAACACACTGTGAGTCATTTATTGGATCAACTGCGGTTTTTCAACCGTAAGCAAGGCGAGTTTTCCGATGGTCACGGCGAGACCCGCAAGGAATCCCGGGATTGGGAGAACGTCTACCGCTCCCGCTGGCAGTACGACAAGATCGTGCGTTCCACCCATGGGGTGAACTGCACCGGTTCGTGCTCGTGGAAGATCTACGTCAAGAACGGCCTGATCACTTGGGAAACCCAGCAGACCGACTACCCGCGTACCCGTAACGACCTGCCCAACCACGAACCACGCGGCTGCCCTCGCGGCGCGAGCTACAGCTGGTACATCTACAGCGCCAACCGGCTCAAGTACCCGAAAATTCGCAAGCCATTGCTCAAACTGTGGCGCGAAGCCCGGCAGACCCTGGCGCCGGTGGAAGCCTGGGCCAGCATCGTCGAGGACAAGGCCAAGGCCGACTCCTATAAAAGCAAGCGCGGCATGGGTGGCTTCATCCGTTCCAACTGGGACGAAGTCAACGAGATCATCGCCGCGGCCAACGTCTATACCGTCAAGGAACATGGTCCGGACCGGGTAGTGGGCTTCTCGCCGATCCCGGCCATGTCGATGGTCAGCTATGCCGCCGGCTCGCGTTACCTGTCGCTGATCGGTGGCGTGTGCCTGAGCTTCTACGACTGGTATTGCGACTTGCCGCCAGCCTCGCCGATGGTGTGGGGCGAGCAGACCGACGTGCCGGAATCGGCCGACTGGTACAACTCCAACTACATCATTGCCTGGGGCTCCAACGTCCCGCAGACCCGTACCCCTGACGCCCACTTCTTCACCGAGGTGCGCTATAAGGGCACCAAGACCGTGGCGATCACCCCGGACTATTCGGAAGTCGCCAAGCTCACCGACCTGTGGCTCAACCCCAAACAGGGTACCGACGCCGCGCTGGCCCAGGCCTTTAACCATGTGATCTTCAAAGAATTTCACCTGGACAAGCCGAGCGCCTATTTCACCGAATACGCCAAGCGCTACACCGACCTGCCGGTGCTGGTGATGCTCAAGCCGATGCTCGGCGCGGCGCCGGGTGCGGGTTACCAGCCGGACCGTTTCCTGCGGGCCAGCGACCTGACCGACAACCTCGGCCAGGACAACAACCCGGAATGGAAAACCATCGCCCTGGATGCCGCCGGCGAACTGGTTTCGCCCCAAGGCTCCATCGGCTATCGCTGGGGTGAGAAGGGTAAGTGGAACATCCTGCCGCGTGAAGGCGGCGAGGGACGTGAGATCGACCTCAAGCTGAGCCTGATCGGCGGCGATGTCGCCGAGGTGGCGTTCCCGTACTTCGCCGGAGAAGCCCAGGAGTACTTCCAGCATGTGGCCGGTGACGCGGTGCAGTTCCGTCGGGTGCCGGTGCACAGCGTGGTGCTGGCCGATGGCAGCGTGGCGAAAGTCGCCACCGTATTCGACCTGTCGGCGGCCAACCTGGCGATCGACCGTGGCTTGGGCGGCGCCAACGTTGCCAAGGACTATAACGACGCTTCGGTGCCCGGCACCCCAGCCTGGCAGGAACAGATCACCGGTGTGAGCCGCGAGAAGGCGATCCAGATCGCCCGCGAGTTTGCCGACAACGCCGACAAGACCCGTGGACGCTCGATGATCATCGTCGGTGCGGCGATGAACCACTGGTACCACATGGACATGAACTACCGCGGGCTGATCAACATGCTCATGCTCTGCGGTTGCGTCGGCCAGACCGGCGGCGGCTGGGCCCACTATGTCGGCCAGGAAAAACTCCGTCCGCAATGCGGCTGGCTGCCGCTGGCCTTTGGCCTGGACTGGAACCGTCCGCCACGGCAGATGAACGGCACCAGCTTCTTCTACGGCCACAGTTCGCAATGGCGCCACGAGAAGATGAGCATGCACGATGTGCTCTCGCCCCTGGCCGACAAATCGCAGTTCCCCGAGCACGCGCTGGACTACAACATCCGCGCCGAACGGGCCGGCTGGTTGCCGAGCGCACCGCAGCTCAACACCAACCCGCTGCACATTTGCCGGGACGCCGCCGCTGCGGGCCTGGAACCCAAGGACTACGTGGTCAAGTCGCTGCAGGACGGTTCCCTGCGCTTTGCCTGCGAGCAGCCGGACAGCCCGGTGAACTTCCCGCGCAACATGTTCATCTGGCGTTCCAACTTGCTGGGCTCTTCGGGCAAGGGCCACGAGTACATGCTCAAGTACCTGCTGGGCACCAAGAACGGGGTGATGAACGAAGACATCGGCCATAGCACCGAGTGCAAGCCCACCGAAGCCGAATGGGTTGACGAGGGCGCCATTGGCAAGCTCGATCTGGTGACCACCCTGGACTTCCGTATGTCCTCCACCTGCGTGTATTCCGACATCGTCTTGCCGACCGCCACCTGGTACGAAAAAGACGACATGAACACCTCGGACATGCACCCGTTCATTCACCCACTGTCGGCCGCCATCGATCCGGCCTGGGAATCGCGTTCGGACTGGGAAATCTACAAGGGTATCGCCAAGGCATTTTCCGCCATGTCGGTCGGTCACCTGGGCGTGGAAAAAGACCTGGTCACCGTACCGCTGATGCACGACAGCGTCGGCGAACTGGCCCAGCCATTCGGCGGCACCGACTGGAAAAGCGCCGGCGTTGCACCGGTCCCGGGCAAGAACGCGCCGAACCTGCAAGTGGTGGAACGCGACTACCCGAACATCTACAAGCAGTTCACTTCCCTGGGCCCGATGCTGGAAAAACTCGGCAACGGCGGCAAGGGCATCAACTGGAACACCGATACTGAAGTTAAATTCCTCGGCGAACTGAACCACAAGGAAGTCGAGGCGGGCATCAGCCAAGGGCGGCCGAAGATCGACAGCGCCATCGACGCTGCCGAAGTGATCCTGTCCCTGGCGCCGGAAACCAACGGCCATGTCGCGTTGAAAGCCTGGGCAGCGCTGTCGGAATTCACCGGCATCGACCACAGCCATCTGGCGGTGTCCAAGGAGCACGAGGCGATTCGCTTCCGTGACATCCAGGCCCAGCCACGCAAGATCATTTCCAGCCCGACCTGGTCTGGCCTGGAAGACGATCACGTGAGCTATAACGCCGGCTACACCAATGTCCATGAGTCGATCCCATGGCGCACCATCACCGGCCGCCAACAGTTCTACCAGGATCACCCGTGGATGCAGGCGTTCGGCGAGCAGCTGATGAGCTATCGGCCACCGGTCAACACCCGCACCATCGCCGGCGTGAAGGGCAAGCGCAGCAATGGCGAGACCGAGATCGTCCTGAACTGGATCACCCCGCACCAGAAATGGGGGATCCACAGCACCTACAGCGACAACTTGCTGATGCTGACCTTGAGCCGTGGCGGACCGATTGTCTGGCTCTCGGAAATCGACGCCAAGCGCGCCGGTATCGAGGACAACGACTGGATCGAATGCTTCAACGTCAACGGCGCGCTGACCGCCCGCGCGGTGGTCAGTCAGCGGGTCAAGGAAGGCATGGTGATGATGTATCACGCCCAGGAACGGATCGTGAACGTGCCAGGTTCGGAAACCACCAAGACCCGTGGCGGCCACCACAACTCGGTGACCCGCGTGGTGCTCAAGCCCACCCACATGATTGGCGGCTACGCCCAACAGGCCTACGGCTTCAACTATTACGGCACGGTCGGTTGCAACCGCGACGAATTTGTCGTGGTGCGCAAGATGGTCAAGGTCGATTGGCTCGATGGTTCCAGTGGCGATGATTTGCCGCGTCCACTGCCGACTGATATCGAGGAGAACTGAGATGAAGATTCGCTCACAAATCGGCATGGTCCTGAACCTGGACAAATGCATCGGCTGCCACACTTGCTCGATTACCTGCAAGAACGTCTGGACCAGCCGTGAAGGCATGGAATACGCCTGGTTCAACAACGTCGAATCCAAGCCTGGCATCGGCTATCCCAAGGAGTGGGAAAACCAGGACAAGTGGAAGGGCGGCTGGATCCGCAACGCTGACGGTTCGATCAACCCGCGCATCGGTGGCAAGTTCCGTGTACTGGCGAACATCTTCGCCAACCCGGATCTGCCGAGCCTGGACGACTACTACGAGCCGTTCGACTTCGATTACCAGCACCTGCACACCGCACCCCTGGGCGAGCACCAGCCCACCGCGCGACCACGTTCGGTCGTGTCCGGCAAGCGCATGCAGAAAATCGAATGGGGTCCGAACTGGGAGGAAATCCTCGGCACTGAATTCGCCAAGCGGCGCAAGGATAAGAACTTCGACAAGATCCAGGCGGACATCTACGGCGAGTACGAAAACACGTTCATGATGTACCTGCCGCGCCTGTGCGAGCACTGCCTGAACCCGGCGTGCGCGGCGTCCTGCCCGAGCGGTGCGATCTACAAGCGCGAGGAGGACGGCATCGTCCTGATCGACCAGGAAAAATGCCGCGGCTGGCGCATGTGCATCAGCGGCTGCCCGTACAAGAAGATCTACTTCAACTGGAAGAGCGGCAAGTCGGAAAAATGCATCTTCTGCTACCCGCGCATCGAAGCCGGGATGCCGACTGTTTGCGCTGAAACCTGCGTTGGCCGCATCCGTTACCTCGGCGTGCTGCTGTATGACGCCGATCGGATCAGCGAAGTGGCAAGCACCGCCAATGAGCAGGACCTGTACGAGAAGCAACTGGAGATCTTCCTCGACCCGAACGACCCGGCGGTGATTCGCCAGGCCCTGGCCGATGGCGTGCCGCAGTCGGTGATCGATTCGGCGCAACGCTCGCCGGTCTACAAAATGGCCGTTGACTGGAAACTCGCACTGCCGCTGCACCCGGAATACCGCACCTTGCCAATGGTCTGGTACGTGCCGCCACTGTCGCCGATCCAGAATGCTGCCGCGGCTGGCACCGTAGGCATGAACGGGGTGATCCCGGACGTCGACAGCCTGCGCATCCCGCTGCGCTACCTGGCGAACATGCTCACTGCCGGTGATGAAAAACCGGTCAAGCGTGCCCTCAAGCGTCTGCTGGCGATGCGTGCCTACAAGCGTTCCGAACAGGTCGATGGCGTGCAGGATCTGCAAGTGCTGGCCGACGTCGACTTGAGCGTGAACCAGGTGGAAGAGATGTACCGCTACCTGGCCATCGCCAACTACGAGGACCGCTTCGTCGTGCCAAGCGCCCACCGCGAAGACGCCATGAGCGACGCGTTCGCCGAGCGTTCCGGTTGCGGTTTCAGCTTTGGCAGTGGTTGCAGTGGCAGCTCCGACACCAACATGTTCGGTGGCAAGAAGACCAACCGCCGCGACGTGATCAAAACCGTGCAGTTGTGGGAGGAATGAGCATGCGCATTCTCAAGGTGATTTCGTTGCTGCTCGACTACCCGACCGAGACCCTCGTGGCCGGTCGGGATGAGCTGGAACAAGCGATTCTTCAAGCGCGGGAAATCAGCCCCGACCAGCGCGCCGGGTTGTTCGAATTGCTCGAGGTGATTTGCGGCAAGGACCTGATGGACGGCCAGGAGCACTACGGTGCGCTGTTCGGTCGCGGCCGTTCGCTGTCGCTGCTGTTGTTTGAACATGTCCATGGCGAATCCCGCGACCGTGGCCAGGCCATGGTCGACATGATGGCCCAGTACGAAGAGGCCGGTTTCGCCATCGGCGTCAAGGAACTGCCTGACTACATCCCGCTGTACCTGGAGTTTCTTTCCACCCGCGAAGACATCGAGGCCCGCGAGGGCCTGGCCGATGTAGCGCATCTGCTGGCCTTGCTCGCCGCGCGTCTGGACGAGCGCGAAAGTGCCTACGCCAGTTGCTTCCGGGCTTTGCTGCAGATATCCGGCGCTGAACCGCAGGTGGCGGTGGCCGAGATGCTTGAGCAAGTAAAGGCCGAGCCACGGGATGACTCCCTCGAAGCCCTGGACAAGATCTGGGAAGAAGAGGCGGTGGATTTCATGAAGGCCGAGCAGCAAGACCGTTGCAGCTCGATGCCCAGCGCGCCGGGCAAGGCGCGGGACGAAAGTGCGGTGCCGCTGCACTGGGTGGATTTTCAGCATGAAGGGCTGGCCGCCGCGCCAGCCGGGGAGGTGGGCAATGTCTAAATGGGATCTGTTGTTGTTCGGGGTCTACCCCTATGTCGCCCTGGCGATTTGCCTGATCGGTAGCTGGGCGCGGTTCGACCTGTCCCAGTACACCTGGAAGGCCGGCTCCAGCCAGATGCTCAACAAGCGCGGCATGCGCGTGGCCAGCAACCTGTTTCATATCGGCGTGCTGTTCGTGCTGGCCGGGCACTTCGTCGGCCTGCTGACACCCTCGGCGATCTACCACCATGTGTTGAGCACCGAGAACAAGCAGTTGCTGGCGATGGTCTCCGGCGGTTTCTTCGGCGTGCTGGGCCTGATCGGCCTGGTGATGCTGCTCAACCGTCGCCTGACCGACCCACGGGTTCGCGCCACTTCCAGTACGTCGGACATCCTGGTGTTGGTGGTGTTGCTGGTGCAACTGGTGCTGGGGCTGATGACCATCGTGGCGTCCACCGCTCACATGGACGGTTCGGTGATGGTGATGCTGGCCGACTGGGCCCAGAACACCGTGCTGTTGCGTCCGGTTGAAGCCGCTACCGCGATAGCGCCGGTGGGCCTGGTCTACAAGCTCCACGTGGTGTTGGGCCTGACCCTGTTCGTGTTGTTCCCCTTCACTCGTCTGGTCCATATCGTCAGTGCGCCGGTGTGGTACCTGGGACGTCGTTATCAAATCGTTCGGCAGAAGTTCTGAGGAGAAGATCATGGCGAGTGGATGCGGATGTGGCGGTAGTGGTGGCGGCAGCGGTGGCTGCGGTTCTTCAGCAAAAGCGGCACCGGTGATGGCGCCGGTGGCCGATGCCGAACCGGTGGGGGCGGTGCAGTTCGAGCCGGCCCAGGCCGGGCCGGTGGCGGAAGATCAAGCGCCACAGTTGATTGCCAGCAGTGAGCAGGAGTGGCCGATCATCAGCGTCAACGGGGTGCCGGTCACCCCGCAGGCGATGGCCCTGGAGCTCCAGTATCACCCGGCTGACAGTCGTGAAGAGGCGGTTTACCAAGCGGCACGGGCCCTGGTGATCCGTGAATTGCTGCAACAACGTATCGCCGAACTGGGCCTGGCGTTGCAGGTCGGCGCCGGTGAAAACGAAGAGGAGGCGGCCACGCGGCTGCTGCTCGAACGTGAGGTGCAGGTGCCGCAGTGCGACGAGGCCACCTGCCTGCGTTATTACGAAAGCAACCGGGCGCGCTTTCACAGCGCGCCGTTGCTGGCGGTGCGGCACATCCTGCTCGAATGTGCGCCGGACGATGCCGAGGCGCGCAGCCTGGCCCATGTACAGGCCGAGCTGCTGCTGGAGCGGCTGGATCAGTTCCCGGGCAGTTTTGCCGAGTTGGCGCTGAAGCATTCGGCGTGTCCATCCAAGGCGCAGGGCGGCTCGCTGGGGCAGATCAGCAAGGGCCAGACGGTGCCTGAACTGGAGCGCCAGTTGTTCACCCTGCCGGCGGGCCTGGCCAGCAAACCGCTGGAAAGCCGCTATGGCTGGCACGTGATCAGCATCGACCAGCGAATCGATGGCCAACCATTGCCGTACGAGGCGGTGGCGACGGCGATTCGTACCCAGTTGCAGCAGGGCGTGTGGCAAAAAGCGCTGGTGCAGTACCTGCAAACCCTGATCGGTGCGGCGGACATTCGCGGCATTCACCTTCAGGGCGCCGACTCGCCGCTGGTGCAGTGAGCACGGGCTCAATCGGGAGATCTTCATGAACGCGGTGTTGCAGGACGGATTTGGGCGCCAGATCGATTATTTGCGGATGTCGGTGACCGATCGTTGTGATTTTCGTTGTGTGTACTGCATGGCGAAAAACATGACCTTCCTGCCGCGTCAGCAAGTGTTGACCTTGGAGGAGTTGCAGCGCATGGCGCGGCTGTTCGTCGGCCTGGGGGTGAAGAAAATCCGCCTGACCGGTGGCGAGCCGCTGATCCGTCCGGGCATCGTCGGGCTGTGTCGCGAGATCGCGGCATTGCCCGGCCTGCGCGAACTGGTGATGACCAGCAACGGCTCGCAGCTGGGGCGGCTGGCCCAGCCGCTGGTCGAGGCCGGGGTCAAGCGCATGAACATCAGCCTCGACAGCCTGCACGGCGAACGTTTTCGGGCGATCACTCGCAACGGCAACCTGGACCAGGTGCTGGCCGGCATCGAAGCGGCGAAGGTCGCCGGGTTCGAGCGGATCAAGCTCAACTGCGTGGTCATGAAGGGACGCAACTTCGATGAAGTCCCGGCGCTGGTGCAGTACGCCATCGACCAACGCATTGACATCAGCTTCATCGAGGAAATGCCGTTGGGGGAGGTCGGGCGTTCCCGGGGCGAGTCGTTCTGTTCCAGCGATGAGGTACGGGCCGAGATTGCCCGCCATCATCGCCTGCTCGACAGTGCCGAGAGCAGCGGCGGGCCGGCGCGCTATGTGCGCCTGGAGCGTCATCCGGATACCCGGATCGGTTTCATTTCGCCCAATACCCACAACTTCTGCGCCAGTTGCAACCGCGTGCGCATGACCGTCGAAGGGCGCTTGCTGTTGTGCCTGGGACAAGAGGACTCCCTCGACCTACGCGGTTTGCTGCGGCGTTATCCGCTGGATGACCAACCGGTGATCCAGGCGGTGCAGCAGGCACTGCGCGGCAAGCCACTGCGCCATGATTTCAACCCGGGTGGGGAAGTGCAGATTGTGCGGTTCATGAACATGAGTGGTGGTTAGGTAGAAAAGGTTTGTGTTGGATACAAATCTTACAGTCACCCCAAAACTCCTGTGGGAGCGATCCTGCTCGCGAAGGCGGTGGGTCAGCTTGCATTGATGTTGAATGTGCAGGCCTTTTCGCGAGCAAGCCCGCTCCCACAGGAGATCTGTGGGGAAGCCAAATCCAATGGTCAGCCGGAAACCAATGTGGGAGCGAGCCTGCTCGCGAAGGCGGTGGGTCAGCTTGCATTGATGTTGAATGTACTGGCCTCTTCGCGAGCAGGCTCGCTCCCACAGGGGATCTGTGGTGCTTGCAAAAATGACTTTTCGAGCCTGAATGTGGGTCGCTCCCGATTCTTGATGTCGATCAATTGCAACCCTGCTTTTTGTCCGTACCCTCCACTGCATATTGTGTTTAAAGATATCAAAAAGCCTATATGTAGTGTTTGGAGCCAAAATGCAGAGCACGTTGATCTCAGTAGGGTGTAACCGCTTGCACAAGCGCGATGGCAGTCTGGTCGCCTTTGATGCGGACAAAATCCGCCAGGCGCTGATCGCCGCTGGCAAGGCCACCGGCGAATACGCCGAAGCCGAAGCCGAGGCGTTGCTTGAGGCGGTGTTGGCGCGGTTGGAAGGGCAGACACGGTTGAACGTCGAGCAGATCCAGGACCGTGTCGAACGGGTGCTGATGGACGCCGGTTTCTTTCTCTCCATGCGTGCCTACATCGTGTATCGCGAGCAACACGGACGCCTGCGCCGGGATCGCCGCACGCTGGTGGAAGTCGCCACGTCGATGAACGAGTACCTGGATCGCGAGGACTGGCGCGTGCAGGCCAACGCCAACCAGGGGTATTCCCTCGGCGGGCTGATCCTCAACGTATCGGGCAAGGTCACCGCCAACTACTGGCTCGACGAGGTCTACAGCCAGGCCATAGGCGAGGCGCACCGCGAGGCCGACCTGCATATCCACGACCTGGACATGCTCGCCGGCTACTGTGCCGGCTGGTCCTTGCGCACCCTGTTGCACGAAGGCCTCAACGGCGTGCCGGGGCGGGTCGAGGCTGGGCCGCCCAGGCATCTGAGCAGCGCCCTGGGACAGATGGTGAATTTCCTCGGCACCCTGCAAAACGAATGGGCCGGCGCCCAGGCGTTCAGCTCGTTCGACACTTACCTGGCGCCTTATGTACGCAAGGACCAGCTCAGCTACGACGAGGTCCGCCAGTCGTTGCAGGAATTCATCTACAACCTCAACGTACCGTCGCGCTGGGGCACGCAAACGCCGTTCACCAACCTGACGTTCGACTGGGTCTGCCCACAGGATTTGCGTGAACAGATCCCGATCATTGGCGGCGAAGAGATGCCGTTCGCCTACGGTGACCTGCAAACGGAAATGGAGCTGATCAACCGCGCCTACATCGAGGTGATGCAAGCCGGCGATGCGAAAGGCCGGGTCTTCACCTTCCCGATCCCGACCTACAACATCACCCACGACTTCCCGTGGGACAGTGAGAACGCCGACCGGCTGTTCGAAATGACTGCCCGCTACGGCTTGCCGTATTTCCAGAACTTCCTCAATTCGGACATGCAACCCAATCAGGTGCGGTCGATGTGCTGCCGCTTGCAACTGGACGTGCGCGAGTTGCTCAAGCGCGGCGGCGGCTTGTTCGGCTCGGCGGAGCAGACCGGTTCCCTGGGCGTGGTGACGATCAACTGTGCCCGCCTGGGCTATCTGTACAAGGGCGACACCAGCGCGTTGCTGCAACGCATCGATACCCTGATGGAACTGGCGAAAGAGAGCCTGGAGGTCAAGCGCAAGGTCATCCAGCATCACATGGATGCCGGCTTGTACCCTTACACCAAGCGCTACCTGGGTACCTTGCGCAATCATTTCTCCACCATCGGCGTGAATGGCCTGCACGAAATGCTGCGCAATTTCACCGATGACCAGCAAGGCCTGCACACCGAGCAAGGCCGGGCGTTCGCCCTGAAACTGCTGGACCACGTGCGGGCTACGCTGCTGCGTTTTCAGGAAGAAACCGGCCACCTCTACAACCTCGAAGCCACGCCCGCCGAGGGCACTACGTACCGCTTCGCCAAGGAAGACCTCAAACGCTACCCGGACATCTTGCAGGCCGGCAGCCCGGTCGCGCCGTACTACACCAACTCATCGCAACTGCCGGTGGGCTTCACCGAAGACCCGTTCGAAGCCCTGGAGTTGCAAGACGAACTGCAATGCAAATACACCGGCGGCACCGTGTTGCACCTGTACATGGCCGAGCAGATTTCCTCCACGCAAGCCTGCAAGCAACTGGTGCGCAAGGCCCTGGGACGTTTCCGCCTGCCGTACCTGACCATCACGCCGACCTTTTCCATCTGCCCGGTGCACGGTTACCTGGCCGGCGAACACGAGTTTTGCCCCAAATGCGACGAGGCCTTGCTGCTGCAACAACAGCGCCAGGGCAGCGTTCACTGATCCGATCCATCGACCGCAAGGAGCTTCACCCATGAATGCATCGCAAAGCCTTTCACAAGCAGAGCGTCAACGTTGCGAAGTCTGGACCCGAGTGATGGGTTATCACCGTCCGGTAGCGGCTTTCAACCCGGGTAAACAGTCCGAGCACCGCGAGCGGGTGCACTTCACCGAACGCGCGGCCGGGCGTCCATGAGTCGAGTGCTACGGGTCGGGGGCATGGTGCCCCTGACCACCCTCGATTATCCGGGCCAACTGGCGTGCGTATTGTTTTGCCAGGGCTGTGCCTGGCGTTGTCGTTATTGCCATAACCCGCAACTGATCCCGCCGCGCGGCAGCGAGGAGGTGGATTGGTGCCGGGTATTGGCGTTCCTGCAACGCCGTCAGGATCTGCTCGACGCCGTGGTGTTCAGCGGCGGCGAGCCAACCTTGCAGGACGGCCTGGCGCCGGCCATGGAGGAAGTGCGGCAGCTGGGCTTTCGCATCGGCCTGCACAGCGCCGGCATCAAGCCGGCGGCCTTCGCCAAAGTGGTCGGGCTTGCCGACTGGGTGGGTTTCGACGTTAAGGCCTTGCCCGAAGATGCCCTCGACGTGACCCGGGTCGAAGGCAGCGGCGCCGCCAACTGGCGCAGCCTCGACCACCTGCTGGCCAGCGGCGTGGATTATGAATGTCGCACGACGGTGCACTGGCATCTGTTCGACCCCGAGCGATTGCTGACCCTGGCCCGACGCTTGAACGAGCGCGGCGTCACGCGTTTCGCCGTGCAACTGGTGCGCACTGCGCGGATGCTCGACCCTCATCTTTCCAACGTTTCGGCACAAGCCCTGCAGCCTGAACTGTGGGCCGCCATGCGCGAGTTGTTCCCCTCGTTCGTACTACGCAGTTGAGCGAGCGTAGGGATGAACGACCGACAGCGGCCCGGGATGACCGGGCCACACTTTTTTAAGGTTTTCAAATGCGCTGCCAACCGGCAGGTAGTTGAACAGGGAGCATTTGATATGACCAGACTCACCACCGCCCAACGCATCGTGATCGGCTTTGCCATCGCGCCACTGGCGTTGATCGCCTTGGCCCTGTACGCCTTGAGCGACCTGGCGATACTGCGCGACCAGGCCGAGCAGATCGTCAGGCAGGATTGGCCGAAGATCGATCCGATCATGGTGATCGCCACGGGTGTGCGCGATAACGCCAGGAACACCCGAGACTTGTTGATCGACAAAAACAATGCGCAAGTCCAGCTATCCATCGACGCTACCCGTCAGCGGATTACCCAGGCCTTCGCCACACTGGAACCGCTGTTCGATCAGCCTGAAGGCAAGACCGCATATGCCGAGTTGAAGAAACGTCGCAAGGCCTATGTGGCAGCCTTCGTTCAGGTGCAGGCGTTGATCCGCCGGGGCGCGACGGACGAGGCGATGACGCAGCTCAAGCAAGGCGTGATTCCGGCGGAGCTTGAGGTGTACGAAAGCCTCGAAGGGATGATGGTGATGCAGGGCAAGGTTTTTGTCGAACGTGAGCAGCTGGCCCAGGCGCGCTACAACGATGCGCGGCGCAATATGTTGGCGTTGGTGCTGGCTTGCCTGGCCCTGGTAACGACCGTGGCGATTCTGGTGACCCGCAGCGTGACCCGGCCCCTGGGCGGTGAACCCAATGACGCGGCGCGAGTGCTTAACCTGATCGCCCAGGGCGACCTGACGATCCGCGTGCCCGTGGGCGTCGGCGCCAATGACAGCGTGATGAGCAACATGCACGACATGCAGCAGAGCCTCAACAGCATGGTCCGGCACATTGCGGCTTCGGTGGATCGGGTGGCCAGTTCCTCCGAAGAACTGAGCGCGGTGAGCAGCCAGACCAGCAGTACCTTGCAGCTGCAAGGGCATGAAATCGAACAGGCGGCCGCAGCGGTGAACCAGATGACCGCTGCGGTGGATGAAGTGGCGCGCAATGCGGTGAGTACCAGCGAAGCCTCGCGAGTGTCCGAGCAAACGGCCCAGCGCGGGCGTGAACAGGTCCAGGAAACGGTGGCTTCCATTACCGCGCTGGCCGAAGGGGTGACGGACAGTTCCGGGAGAATCCAACAGTTGGCCGGGCGGGTGCAGGACATCAGCTCGGTGCTGGATGTAATCCGCAGCATTGCCGATCAGACCAATCTCCTGGCACTGAACGCCGCCATTGAAGCGGCCCGTGCCGGCGATGCCGGACGTGGCTTTGCGGTGGTCGCCGATGAAGTCCGGGCGCTGGCTCATCGAACCCAGGATTCGACTCGGGAAATCGAGGGCATGATCGGTAACATCCGCCTGGACAGCGGGCACGCGGTGAGCGCCATGCAAAACAACAGCGAACTGGTGCAGGCCACGCTGCAAGTGGCCCAGCGCTCCGGCGATGCCCTGGACGAAATCGCCCGCTCGATCTCGCAGATCAACGATCAGAACCTGATGATCGCCAGCGCCACCGAACAGCAAGCCCTGGTGGCGCGAGAGGTGGATCGTAACCTGGTGGGCATTCGCAACCTGTCCGAACAGGTCATGCTGGGCGCCCGGCATACCGACACGGCGGGTCAGGACCTGGCGCAGATGGCCGGGTCACTGCATGAGACGGTGGCGCGGTTCAAGGTGTAGGCGGGGCAATGTCAGAGCCTAAGCTCCCACAGGGTTTTGTGTCGAATCCGAATGTTGTGGGCAACATAAATCCAATGTGGGAGCGAGCCTGCTCGCGATAGCGGTGGGGCAGCTTGTGGTGATGTTGGTTGTGCCGACGTCTTCGCGAGCAGGCTCGCTCCCACAGGATTTTGTGTTGTGTTCGGGGGCTATCACCATCCCCAGAATTGCAACCACCAGCCATAACCCACCAGGCCGCTGGCCAAGACCAGGCATGCCATGGCTGGCAATCGCTGGATCGGTGATACCTCTGTTTGCTGCAGGCGTTTCCAGCCCAGCCATAAACTCCAGGCTATCGCCGCTAGCAGCAGCCCGGCCCGAGCCGGTTGTACCCATTCCAGCAGTAGTCCTTCATAGCGCAGCAGTTTGACCGTGGTGGCCGACAAGCCGAGGAACAACCCTGCGCCACCAAGGGGTGTCAGGGTGATGGTCAAGGGCCGATATTCTGCGCTATCCCCCGAGAGGCGTGCTGCCAGGCGCATCAGCAGCATCAGCCAAGTGCCTATCAACAGCGCACTCAGACCCAGGTACGCAACGATGCAAAACCCATCGAGCCAACTGAAACTGTCATTGAGTTGCGGATAGTGCGTCAACAGCCACCAGGGCGCGTTGTCCTGGAGTGCCCAGAGCCAATCATGACTGACCAGCCATTGCGCCAGGCTTTGCTTGAGGGCAATGAACCAGGGGCTGACAGTCCACTGGAAGGCGCCCATGGCCAGGCCGATGACACCGAACAACAGTAAGCGAACATCCCAGGACGAGAGGGTGTCAGCCGTTGAGTGAAGGATTTCCTCGCTGCTGGAGCGGGCAATCAGGCGCACCGCATCGCGCTGGCCGCTGCAGCGACCACAAGCGTGGCAATCGGCGGCGCCGCGCATACGGCGGATGTCCAGCAAGGGCGCGCAGTTGGGAGGAGGGCGACGTGGTGCGGGGTTTTCCAGCCAGCGTTGTTCGTCCACCTGAAAGTGCACCGGCGCCAAGCGGGCGAGCAGGGAAAAGACGCCGCTGACCGGGCACAGGTAACGGCACCACACCCGCTTGCCGCGGGCGAACAACAGGCCGACGATCACCGCGGCGACGGTCGAGCCTCCCAGGATCAGTAACGCCGCCTGGGCATAGTCGTAGACGCTGATCAGTTGACCGTAGAGAGTGGTCAGGCAGAACGCCAAGGTGGGCCAGCCAGCCCAGCGCAACCCGCGTGGCATTCCCAGGCCCTTGCCGTACTGGCTGGCCCATTCACTCAGGGCGCCTTCCGGGCACAGCACGCCACACCAGAGCCGCCCGAACAACACGATCGACAGCAACACGAACGGCCACCACAGGCCCCAGAACAGAAATTGCGCCAACAGCGTGAGATTGTCGAACAAGCGTGCCTGGCTGCTGGGCAATGGCAGCAGGGCCGGTACCACCAGCAGCACCGCATAGAACAGCACCACCGCCCATTGCACGGCACGAATGGTTGCACCGTGGCGCCGCATGCCGTCGCCCACGCGTTGGAGCCAGGGGGTCAGGTCGGGCATGGCAGGTTTTGCGTCTTGCGCGGCCGCATCCAGCCGGCGACGACGCCCCAATAGCTCAGCCACACCAGTACTGTCATCGCACTCGGGCTGGCCCGATAGCCGGTGAAATCCGCCAGGAACCCGCCGAAACCATGGCCGTCGTCGAGTATCGCGCTGCTGTCCCACAGCGCGTCGCCAATGCCGCGATACACCGCCTCAGACCAATCCATCGCGAGCAATTGCCCGCCGACCCGCTCGATACCGCTGACCAGCAACGCCGCCCCCAACAGCAGCAGGATCGCTTCGCTGATGGCAAAGAAGCGCGGCCATGAGATGAACCGGCGACTGCTGTGCAGCAAGGAGACGGTCAGCAGTGACAGCACCAGCCCGGCCAGTGCACCGACGGCGAACAAGCCCAGTTGCGGCCCTTGCAGACGCGCGCCGGCACCATACAGGAACACCACGGTTTCACTGCCTTCGCGGCTGACCGCCAGCAGCGCCAGCAGCAACAGCCCCAGACCACCCTGGCGGCTCAGGCGCTGGTCGGCGTGGCGTGTCAGGTCATGCTTGAGCGTCCTCGCGTTTCGGTGCATCCAGGCGACCATCTGCACGATCAGCAGGCTGGCGACCAGTGCCAGCGACGCCTGGAACCATTCATTGGCCGTCCCGCTCATGGCCTCGCCGGCCAGCAGGATCAGGCCGGCCAGCACGCCCGAAAGCAACAGACCCAGCGCGGCGCCGGCCCATACGTAGCGCAACAGCTGGCTGGCCTGGTGCTGCCGGCTGACCCAGGCCTGAAGAATTCCGATCACCAACAGCGCCTCGACGCTTTCGCGCCAGACAATAAACATCGATTGAGTCATGCAAACGCCTCCTGCCGGCCGATTACTGGGCGAGAATTCCGCCCTCGGGCAGTTGTGGATTGAATTCGTCGAAAAACGGATAGTGCCCGGGGCGCAGCGGGTGGATGACCACGAAGGTCGTGACGCCGGGCGAGAGCACTTTCTCGACGCGCAGAGGCGTGCTTTCGAACTCCGCCGGGCCCTGGCCGATGTTTTTCAGCACGATCTTGAACCGTTGCCCGGCCGGCACTTGCAGTTGCAACGGCGTGAAATGCCCATCGCGCATGCTCAGCTCGTAGGTCGGCAGTTCGGCTTGGGCGATCGAGGGCAGCAGCAAACCGGCCAGCGTCAACCAGGCCAGGCGTCGATGCGTCGCGACGTGCCATGGGCAGGATGAGCGGCGCATGCTCAGTACCCGCCTTTTTTACCGATCCCGGCGTAGACGAATTCGTAATGCAGTTCGCAGCGTTCGAACCATGGCGCCACGCCGGTTTCCTTGTCGGTATGACGACCGAGGGAGCCATGACCGCCGGGTGGCAGGATGGTGAACGTCAGTTGATATTTGCCTGGGCCAAGCAGCTTGACGTTGTCGCCATAGTGCGGCCCGTCGTTGGCGACCATGGCGTGGAAGTCACCCTTGAGCTCGGTGTCGTTGCCTTGTTTCTTCAGTTGGAACGACACATTGAGGTAGGGCACGAAACTGCCTTCCTGGAAGCCTTGCTGGTTGTCTGCCATGGCGCGGATGTCGGCTTCCAGGTGCACGTCGGAATCGGCCGTGGCTCGCATCATTCCGGCCGGGGCCATTTCAATCGGCTGTAAATACACCGCACCGACCTCCAGCCCCGGGCACAGTTGCGGTTCGCCGATGGGGTATTCCTTGGCCTGGGCCAGTGGCGCGAGAAACAGCAGGGCGAGAGACAGCGGAGCAAGGGTACGCATGATGACTTCC
Source organism: Pseudomonas sp. RL_105y_Pfl2_101 (assembly GCF_963970585.1). NCBI lineage: Bacteria > Pseudomonadati > Pseudomonadota > Gammaproteobacteria > Pseudomonadales > Pseudomonadaceae > Pseudomonas > Pseudomonas sp. RL_105y_Pfl2_101. The sequence goes on along the minus strand of NZ_CAXAPG010000015.1, from coordinate 28,319 downwards.
TGGTTGGCTAAAGGATGGCGCCGAGTCTAGGAAGCTTTGCTGAGAATAATAATGATTCTTGTCAATTTTTAGCGTGAATTTTCGAACGCCGAATGCCGGCTCATTTGCGCACGGTTGTTCTTGATCGGGATCAAGGGGCTCGGCGCCCTGACGCGGTAGGGTACGCGCACACCCATCGGCTATACGGGGTCGTCATGGCAAAGCCCTTTCCCATCAATCCCAAACACCCAGAGCGCATTTGCTGGGGGTGTGATCGTTACTGTCCGACCAGTGCGCTGGCCTGCGGCAACGGCGCCGATCGCACGATGCACCCGGCCGAGATGATCGGGGAGGATTGGTATCTGCATGGGGATTGGGGGCTGGAGCTGGTCGACATTACGGCTAAGGTCATCGATCCAAGCGCCACTCACGTGAAGGAATAAGGTGAGGGAATAGGGGTAAACCTGTGGCCAGAGATTGCTCCCGCTGGACTCTGTAGGAGCTGGCGAAGCCTGCGATCTTTTGATCTTTTGATCTTTCGCTTGAGATTCAAGTGTATTGGGAAAGATCGCAGCCTCGTTGCACTCGACAGCTCCTACACAGCTCCTACACAGCTCCTACTCTGCTGCTACGCTCCAGCGGGAGCAATCTCTGGGCACGGTGTTTTACAACTTTGGCAACTGCCCGATCCGGCCCATCATCTCGGTCACGATCTGCAAGTCCAGCAGGAACTGCTCCACTGTCTTGAACTCGTTGTCGTTGTGGCCGGTGTACTTGACGTCGGGCATGGCCAGGCCGAACTGCACGCCATTGGGCAAGTCATGAACCGAAGTGGCGCCGGCGGAGGTGCCGTACTTGTGTTCCATGCCCAGGCTTTCACTTGCCACGGCCAACAGTGCCTTGACCCATTCACCTTCAGGGTTGCGGTACATCGGCTCATCAATGGAATAGTCGAAAGCTACCGCGACGTGGGAGTTCTTGCTCCAGGCAGCCAGTTTGTCGGCGATTTCAGTCTTGAGGGCTTCTGTGCTCTTGCCCACCGGCACCCGCAAGTTGACCGCCAACTTGAAGGTCTTCTCATCCAGGGCGACGTAGGTCAGGGACGCGGTCAGCGGGCCCATGAAGGCATCGGAAAAACCAATTCCCAGTTTGCTGCCCAAATAGTCCAGCCCCCAGTTGTCGGCGGCGTAGCGGGCGGCGTCGGTAACGTGGTTGCGTTTGAGCGCGACCTTGCCATCGAGGCTATTGATGAAGTCCAGCATTCTTGCCACGGGGTTGACGCCTGACTCGGGCTCGGAGGAGTGGGCGGAAACGCCGGTGAAAGTCAGATTGACGTCCTTGCCGACGACCTGGGTGCTCGCTTCGAAGTTGCCACCGTTGCGCTTGGCATAGTCGGTAGCGGCCTTGAGCAGGCTGGCGGCCAGTTCGGCGGGCTTGTCGCTGGCGAAGGTGGCAACGGACGTCGACGGAATCTGATTGGTCGCCAGGCCGCCCGTCAGCGCGGTAATTTCTGCCCCCTTGCCCTGGGCGGTGCGCCGGGTGAAGTTCGCCATGATGGTGCCGTAGCCTTTCTCGGCAATCACCACGGGGTAGCCGCCATCCAGTGCCAGGTTGTATTTGGGCGTCGGGTTGCGTTCGAAATAATAGGGAATGGCGTCGCCGGTGGTTTCCTCGGTGGTGTCGATCAGCAGCTTGAAGTTGCGCGCCAGTGGCAGCTTCTCTTCCTTGATGATTTTCATGGCATAGAGCGCGACCACGATACCGTTCTTGTCGTCCTCGGTACCGCGGCCATACAGGCGGTCGCCCACCAGGGTGACCTTGAACGGGTCGAGACGGGTGCCATCTTTCAACACCCAGTTTTCCGGCGTTACCGGCACCACGTCGGCATGGGCGTGAATGCCCACGACTTCGTCGCCGCTGCCCTCAAGGGAAATCTCATAGACGCGGTTGTCGACATTGCGGAAGTTGAGGTTGAACGCCTCGGCCAGGCTTTTGATCTTGTCGGCGATCTTGAGGAATTCCGGGTTCTCGTGCTGGGCAACACCGTCCTTGCGAAAGGTCGGGATGGCGACCAGTTCCTTCAGCGTCTCGGTGGCTGCTTGGCCATATTTCACGCGGGCATAGAGGCCCAGCAGGCGATGGATTTCATTCTGCTGTTCAGCCGAAAGGGTTTTGTTGCCCTGGAACGCGCTGATAGCCGGGCCGAGGTTGGCAGTTTTGCCCAGGTCGCTCTTGGCCACATCGACCAGGAATTGTCTGAAATCGGTGACTGAGGTGCCGGAGAAGGTTTTGACGATGGCTGCGCCCTGTTGGGCGCTGATGTTGGCGAAGGCTGGTGTGGTGATCGAAGCGAGGCTGGACAATAGCAGGGTGGTCACGGCCAGGTGTTTGAGCGAGAAGTCCATTGCTGGGCATTCCTTTGCAGACGGTAGGGGGGACGTGTCTGATTTGATGACACAAACCGTTGCAACCTAACACCGCGAGGAAGTGGTGGGGGAGTCCTGCAGGGGAATCTGTCGCACCGCGAAGCAAAAACGGCGCAGAAATGAAAAATGGCGCAGGGCCATCAAACACCCGAGAACCTACTGTGGGAGCGAGCCTGCTCGCGATGAAGGCGGCACATTCAACATCAATGCAAACTGATCCACCGCTTTCGCGAGCAGGCTCGCTCCCACAAGGGATCTGCAGAGGACATAAATGTTATGAGCACCTGCAGCCTAATGTGGGAGCAAGTTTGCTCCCACAGGGGCAGGGCTGAGTATTGGTTTAATGCGGTGCGCGCGGAATTGTCTTGAGCAGGTCTTCAGGGCTGATATGGCCGACCACCGGTTGCGCGGTGCTGCCGGGCAATGGCAGGTCGAGGATGTGCCCCTTGATCTTGCCGACCACATGCATCTCGCAGGGCTTGCAGTCGAACTTCAGGGTCAGCACTTCATCGCCGTGTATCAGCTGCATCGGCGCGACCTTGGTGCGTACGCCGGTGACGCCCTTGGCCTGCTTGGGGCAGAGGTTGAACGAGAAGCGCAGGCAGTGCTTGGTGATCATCACCGGCACTTCACCGGTTTCCTCGTGGGCCTCGAACGCCGCGTCGATCAGCTTGACGCCGTGACGATGATAGAAGTCCCGGGCCTTCTGGTTGTAGACGTTGGCCAGGAACGACAGGTGCGACTCCGGGTACACCGGCGGTGGGTTGGTCTCGGCCTTGCGGCCACCGCGTGGGTGGGCGTTGATGCGGGCGGCGGTCAGGGCCTCGATGGCTTCGCGGCGCAAGGCCTTGAGCTGCGAGTTGGGGACGAAGAACGCCTGGGGCGCATCCAGCTCGATCGCGGTCGCGTGGTATTCGGTGGTGCCCAGTTGGCCGAGCAGGTCGTGCAATTGCTCCAGGGCCTGTTCTGGCTTGTTGGCTTGGCCGAACGGTCCGTCCAGGGCGACGCTGGCACTGATGCTTTCTTCGCTGGTGGCGGTCAGTTCCAGGCGCGCTTCATGCAGGCGTGCAACCCAGGCCAGGCCGACACGGCGTTCGGAGGAGGTCTTGAGCAATGCCTGCTGCCAGTTGTGATCCAGGTTGCGGCTCAACGGGTGGTTGGGGCGCAACTGGTACATGCCGGCCGGCATCTCGTTGGGTTCGACGCGGTAGCGGTAACGCTTCTGGCCGTCCTCTTCGAATTCACCCTTGGGCTCGGCGATGTTGGCGCGGAAACCGACGACTTCGCGCTTGACCAGCACATTGAGGCCGTCGCCGTTGGACAGCGGATCGAAGGTCACCACTTGCAGATCGCGTTTGCCGACTTTTTCCACCACGCCCACCGGCACGCCGGTAAAGGTCGGCGAATCGAAGGCACCGATGTCGATCTTGCGCTCGCTGACGAAATAGTCGGTGCTGCCACGGTGGAAGGTCTTGTCCGGGTCGGGGACGAAGAAGTGCGCGGTACGGCCGCTGGACGCGCGGGCCAGGTCCGGACGGTCTTCGAGGACATCGTCCAGCCGTTGGCGGTAATAGGCGGTGATGTTCTTCACATAGCCCATGTCCTTGTAGCGCCCTTCGATCTTGAATGAGCGCACGCCGGCTTCGACCAGGGCGCGGATGTTGGCGCTCTGGTTGTTGTCTTTCATCGACAGCAGGTGTTTTTCGTAGGCGACCACCCGGCCTTGGTCGTCCTTGAGGGTGTAGGGCAGGCGACAGGCCTGGGAGCAGTCACCACGGTTGGCGCTGCGGCCGTTCTGGGCGTGGGAGATGTTGCACTGGCCGGAAAACGCCACGCACAGCGCGCCGTGGATGAAGAACTCGATGGCCGCGTCGGTCTCGTCGGCGATGGCGCGGATTTCCTGCAGGTTCAGCTCACGGGCCAATACCAATTGCGAGAAACCGGCCTGGTCGAGGAACTTTGCCCGGGCCAGGGTGCGGATGTCGGTCTGGGTGCTGGCGTGCAACTCGATGGGCGGGATATCCAGCTCCATCACCCCCAGGTCCTGGACGATCAACGCATCGACGCCGGCATCGTATAACTGGTGGATCAGTTGGCGGGCCGGCTCCAGCTCGTTGTCATGCAAAATGGTGTTGATGGTCGTGAACACACGGGCGTGGTAGCGCTGGGCGAACTCCACCAGCCGGGCAATATCGCCCACTTCGTTGCAAGCGTTGTGACGCGCGCCGAAACTCGGGCCACCGATGTACACGGCGTCGGCGCCATGCAGGATAGCCTCACGGGCGATGGTCACGTCGCGGGCGGGGCTGAGCAATTCCAGATGATGTTTGGGCAAGGACATTTGTTTTTAGTCAGGCTGGTCACGGTCGAAGCGAGCATTGTAGCCGCCAGGCGCCTTGCAGGCACCTGTGGACTTGGGTTTGCACGAGCCTGACCGATGCGCGGCGGTCCCGCGGGGTTCACCCACGTGTCGCGTCGGCGCTGCACCAGCGGTTTCGCCCGGTGTTCTTGGCCAGGTACAGGAAAGCGTCGGCGGCCTTGATCAGCATGGCCGGGGTGACGTCCTCGCCGCTCGGCTGGCAGGTGGTAATACCGGCGCTGATGGTCACGATTCCCAAGGGATGATCGCCATGTTCAATGTTCAAGGCCCTGACGGCTTCGAGGATTTGCTGCGCGACCTTGGCGGCCCCCGTGCTGTCGGTGTTGGGCAGCAACACGGTGAACTCTTCACCGCCATACCGGACCGCCAGGTCACCCGGCCTTTTGATGGTCTGCCTGAGCGCAGTGGCAATCGCGCGCAGACAATCGTCGCCAGCAGCGTGACCGTATCTGTCGTTGAAACGCTTGAAGTAATCAACGTCGAGCATGATCAACGCCAGGGAAGAACCCCGGCGCTTGGCCAGGCGAATCTCGTCGGCCAACGCGATGTCCAGCCGCCTGCGGTTGCCCAGTCCGGTCAGGCTGTCGGTCAGCGCCATGTCGCGCATGGCCTGGTGGGCGCCGCGGATCTGCTTTTCCATGATCATCCGGTAGCGCAACTGGTTCAGCACGATGAGCCCGAAGCCGACGAGGATCACGATCAGGAAAATCAGCACCAGGCTGGTCTTGAACAGATCGCGCCGCCACGGGGCGATGATGGACTCGCGCGACAACCCGGCTTCCACCACCAACGGGTAAGTGGTCAGGGCCCGATAGCCATACAGCCGCTCGGTGTCGTCGATCACGGCCCTGGCCTGCGCTACGCCCTGGTTCGAGGTAGGCAGGTAGTTCCTGAAGATCACGCTGTTGACCAGGCTCTTGCCGATCACTGATTCGACGAAGGGGCGCCGTACCAGGATGCTCCCGCTGCGTGTGGCCAGGACCAGCGCCCCCTTGTCGTCGATCTTGAAGTCGCCGTAGTAGTCGACGAAATAACTGACTTTTACCGTTCCGAGCAACACACCAGCGAACGAGCCGTCGGGATTGTTCAAGCGACGGGACACAGGGATGATCAGTTCGTTGGTGGATCGGCTCTTGATCACTGCGCCAATGCGCACGCCTCGGTCCTCGTGGGTACGGTGATATTGGAAGTAGTCGCGGTCGGCGTTGTTCGCCGATTCCGGAATGACTTCCTTGTCCGTTACCAGCCACTGGCCGTCCGGGCCATAGATAAACAACCCGTGCAGTTGCGGCATGATGGCGGCTTGTTGCACCAATAGCTTATGGATACGCGGGATGTCCATGTTCTGCAGGCCATCACCTTCCACCCGTTCACTGAGGATGGCGGTGACCACATCCACTTGTCGAATGGTGTCTTCGGCGTGCTGGGCCGTCGCCCGTGCCAGGTTCGTCACCGAGTCCTGGGCGGACGAAAAGGCCGCGCGATAATCTCGCCAGGTGCGCCAGCCTTCGACGGCCAGAAACGCGATGATGACCACCAGCATGAAACTCACGGTCAGTCGCAATGCCGCTCCAGCCCGTGCGCTCTGGGGGGGAAAGGCCTCATCAGTGTTTTCAATCTGCGATCTTTCCACTGCTCATTGAGTCGAAAGCTCAAGATCAAAAGATCGCAGGCTTCGCCAGCTCCTACAGAGGCGGGCGACAGTAAGCGCCATTGCCACAAAATCGCTTCACACCGCGCTGCGTTCACGCAACTCCTGCAACCGATCAGCCCCGCCTTCGGCCACACGATTCTCGAGCAAGCGATCGGAGCCACCTTCGGCCACCCGATTTTCCAGCAAACGATCAGACCCGCCTTCAGCCAGCTGTTGCGCCTGGTTGTGAGTCGATGCACTGGCTGCGGTAGCCGAGGCGACATTGGCCAGGCCGACACCGCCAACCAGTGTCAGGGCGATAGCCAGGGACGATACTTTCGAGAGATTGAACATGGTGACTCTCCTTGCGCTTGATTGAGTGGGCCCGTGGCAGCGAATGTGTTGCTGTCCGGTGATCACAGTTAAACGCGCGGATGTATCGACGATGTGTGCCAGGAGAGGGCGAAATCCATTGTTTCGTATCAGTCCGCATTTCAGATACAGACCGATACAAACTCAGTAAGCGAGGGCAAACGAATGGCTTAAAGGCTTGATCAAGGCTGGGCCAGGGCTTGTTTCAACTGGTCCACCAACGTTGGCGTCATGTAGTGCGGGCCGTCGAACAGGTAGAGCGGATAGCCTGCATAGGCCGCCAGTTGTGGCTTGAGTTCGTCGACCGTGGCGGAGCGGAAGCCACCGCCGTATTGGGGGCGGAAGGCTTCGACGATGATTCGCACGCGATCCTGGCCAAGCCGATCGCGCAGGGCATCGGCGTAGGTCCGGGCAACCGGGGCGGTGCGGGCATAAACGCCGACGCCGTCCTGGAAAAACACGCCGATGTCGTTCGGCAACCATTGCTTGAGCCAGTCTGCGGTAGCGGCGGGGCCGATGTTGGCGCCGTCGTAGACACTGATCCACAGCGGCCGCGGCAGCTTGGCCAGCAAGGCCGGCAGCTCTGTAGCGCCCGACCAGCTGGGGTCGACCTCAGCCGGAAAGTACCAACCGGTGACATGCAATGGCGTCGGTAACCCGGCGATGCGCTCCGAGAGCGACGCCAGTTGCTCGACATTTTCTCGTGAGCGGTTCTCACTGAAATAGCCGGCCAGGCCGAGGATGACATCCTGGGCCCAAGGCGTTCTGGCAATGCGCGCCCAGTCCGGCAGTACCGGTACGCTAGGAAGGCCCGTTCCAGACACGAAGGCCTGGTCGTCCACCACCGTCCATTGCACCAGTAGCTCGTGCACTCCCAGTTCTTCCCAATTGCCGCTGATGCCGACGGTCTGGTTATCCGGCTGCCAGACGATGCCGACGATGTTCGGTGTCGTGGTGGTCATTATGTAGTACGTCCCTGTACCTGCGCTGAGGAACGCGGCCAGTAACAGCGCCGCGACGGTCTTGCGATTGATGAACTTTGCCAAGCTATTCAAACAAGTCCCTTCTGGATGCAGTGTAGTCGCGGCTCGGCGAGGCGAGCCGCTTTTCGTACTGACGAACCGCATATCCCACCAACGTCCTCAGTAGGAGTAGGTCAGGCGCGCGAACACGCCTTTGGCGCGGTCCTCGCCAAACACCCTGGCCCGGTATTGCAGGGACAGGTCCACATAGGAACGTGGTGCGTTGTAGGCGTCTTCCCGGAACCAGTAACGTACGTTGTTTCCTATCCCGATCCCCCCGGCGTCGCCGGAAGAAAAGCCGCCGCCGGCTTTGCTCTTCATCTTGGAATCGTAGTCGATCGCCGCGACGACATGAGGGAAGCTCACCCAGCGCGAGCCGGTTCCACCGATGGCGTAGCTGCGACCCACTTGCCATTCGCTGTTGAAGTAGTCGCGCGAGTCGTTGATGTAGTGGCCGACCTCGGCGTAAAGCTGCGAAGTCCACCAGCTCGGCACATCGACCCGCAGATCGGTGCCGATGCTCGAACCGTAGCCCAGCCGCACCAGCCAGTCGCCGTCGACATTGGAAGATCCAAGCGGGAAGGTCCGTTCAAGGGCGGCCATGATGTTGACCGAACTGAAGGGCTTGACCCGCACGCCGAGAGCGCCTTGCAAAGCATCCGCACCGGTGTCCGAATCGCTGTTCCTGCTCCACAGGGTGTCGGTGATGCGTCCGTAGAGTTCGACGAAGCGGCCATTGCGGTAGCCCAACGGACGCCACGACAGTTCGGTGCTGTTTTGCAGCAGGTCATTGCTTTCGCTGCCGCTGCCACTGGTGCCCGGGGCGGCGCTCAGACCACTGGAACTGTTGCCGCGATAGCTGGTGGTGCTGGTCAGGCCGAGTCTGCGCGATACATCGCCGACGGTGCGACGGGTATCGAACAACTGTTGTGCGGACAGCGGCGTCTCAGCGGTTTCTTGCCCATCGATGACGCGCTCGAAGTACGCCACGGCTTCGTCGTCTTCATGCAGGTGCATCGCGTTGTAGGCGGCGTCTTGGGCCGCCGCCGTGGTCAATGGCGTACTGGCGTCGGCCTTGCGGAACGCATCGTGAGCCGCCTCATCGTCTCCGGCCTGCATCGAGAGGTAGGCGACCTGCAGATCGCTCACCGACGCCAGTTCGCCCGTAGCCCGCGCCTCTTGCAGGCGTTCGCGGGCGGTGCGGCGCTGACCGATGGCGGCATACAAACCGGCTTCTTCGTAGGCCGGCAGGCTGCCTAGCGCCAGGGCGCGGGTAAAGTCATCCCGGGCGCCAACATCGTCCCCGGATTGCTGGCGCAGGCGTCCACGCATGACCAATAGCCGGGCGTCGTCGCTATGGATTTGCAGGCCTTCGCCGGCGGCGGTGATGGCTTGGGGCAGGCGTTTCTGATCCGTCAGGGCGCTGACCAGCAGGTGCCGATACGCCGGGTTCTGCGGGGCGCGTGCGACGGCCTGGTTCGCCAGGGCGACTGCGGTCGTCGGGTCTTTGCGGGCGAGGGCGGTATAGGCCTGGGACGCCAGCGCAGTACCGGCATCATGGGAACTGCCCGGCCAGATCGCACAGGTCAGGCCGAAGGTGCTTTCCTGGCACTCCAGGGGCGGTGGTGGAAATTGGGCCAGGGTGTCCAGGCCTTTGTTTTTCTGGCGCAGCGCTGCACGGGCCGCACCGCTGCGACGGGTCACTTCATCGCTGTCGTCGTTGCCCAACGACTGCAACTGCTGCAGCGCGTACTGAGGCTCACCGCGCGCCAGGGCAGCGTCGACGGCAAAGAGACGGATGTCCCGGCGCTCGTTTGTCGACAAGCCAGGCAGGGACAGGGCGCGGTTCAGATCGGCCTGGGCTGGCTGCAACTTACCCTGACGATCCCGGGCGTAGCTGCGCAGGATCCATGGCGCGGCTTGGCGATCGTCCAGTTTCAGCGAGCCAGAGGCAGCCTGTTCGGCCGCGGGGTAATCCTTCGCCGCCAGCAGCGCACTGATGAGCAACTGCTGGTTGGCGGTGATTTCCGGGGCCCAGGTCACCGCCTTGCGCGCCTGGTCCACGGCCAGGGCTGTGTTGCCTTGCTCCAGGGCGCGATAGCCCTGGGTCGCCAGCGGTACGGCGAGTTGACGGCGAATGGCTTTGCGACGCATCAACAACGTGTTGTCGTTGGCAAAGACGCCAAGGGCAGCGGCGGTGGCCCGGTCGGCTTCTTCCAAGTGTTGCTGGCGCTGCAAGGAGTCGATCAGCAACAGTCGATATTCACGGCGACGAGGTGCTTGAGCGATGGCCTTGCGGGCCGATTGTGTGGCGAGGCCGAATTGTTCGCGGTCATAGGCCTTGAACCCCTGGGACGCGGCGATAAAACCCGGTGCTGTGGTAGCGGGGCGCGACGCTGTCCGGGACAGGGGGTGGTCGCGCAGTTTCTTGTCTCGTTCGGCCAACTCAATCAGGGTGTTCAGGCGCGTCACGTCGGCCCGCTGGCGCAGGGCTTCGCGTGCCTTGGCGATGGCCAGGTCGTAGTCCTTGCGTTCGTAGGCGCTGTAGGCTTCGTTGGCGGCGGTATAGGCCGGACCGGACAATGGCAGCGGCAACGTTTCGGCAAGCGCAAACGCTGGTATCAGGCTCAGCCCCGTGGCCAAAAGGGTCAGGTAGGGGCGGTTCATGCCGGGAGCTCCGTTGGGTAGAGATTGTGCTGACGGGCCACGGCCTGTTCGATCGTCGAACGTGGCAGCACACCGCTGTCGACCAGGTAATCACCGATGCGGCCGTGGTGTTGCGGCCGGTACTGGAGCATGACGCGACTGAACTCGTCGCGATCGAGCAGGCCCATTTCGATCAGCAGGTCGCCCAACAGCGGTGCCCGGGCATTTGGCACGGTGTGGCCGTTGCGTGCAGGCAACTTGCGCAACAGCGCGAGAATTTCGCTTTCCCGGGCGATCAATTGCACCGGCTCGCTGCCCAGTTCGGCGCTGACCTGTTGCAGGCCTTCGTCAGACAAGGGGTTAGCGACGGCGATCTGTTCGCAGCCTTCGCTATTGCGTCCCAGGGGCACGACCCGCCAGCGCAAGGCAAACTCGGGGCTTAACGAGGATGTCGAGGCCGCGGCTTTCTCGGCGACATCAAAGACCCGGGGCAGGTCATTCTGGAACGCGATGGCTTCGGCCAGGGTTTCATCGTCCAGCCAGCCGTTGTTGAGCAGAATTCTCCCCAAAGGCACGTTGCGCGTTTGTTGTTCGTCGAGGGCGCTTTGCAGGGCCGTGTCGGTGATGGCTTGCCAGGACAGCAACACGCTGCCCAGGCGGCGTGGCGCGATGGCGACCAGGTCGGTGGAAGGGAAATCGTGCATGGTCTTGTCCCAGACCAGCTTGCGATTCATCACCTTGCCCACCAGGAACATGCGCCAGGCCCGGGAAGCGGCCATGAAGTTGACGAAATTGCCCACCAGCATGCGGGGCATGGACAGCAAGCCATGCTGCCAGCCGTACAGCACGGCGGTGAAGTAATAGCGGTGCAGGATGCGCCAGACCAAGGCGACGCCATTGGCCAACAGCAGGTATTTGACCGGGCCAATGCTTTCGAACGGCGTTGGGAAGGTGGCATCCCACAAGCCGCTGTGGCGCAGAATGATCAAGCCCAGCAGTTGCACCAGAATGACGTAGGCGACGATGCTCACGAACGCCGTCACCACCCCCTTGCGATCACGAAACAGCAGGTATCGGTTGGCCAGCGAACCGTGCCAACCCATCTGCTCCCAGCCTTGCAAGCCGATGCCCAGGGTCCAGCGGGCCTTTTGCCGGAAGGCCGTGCGGAACGTGTCCGGGAAAAACTCGCGCACGCACAGTGGCATCGTCAGAGTCGATTCGTAAGGTTTGCGGAACCAGGATTTGCGCAGCACCCGGAACTGCACCGGGAAACGAACGAAAATCGCGTTCATGCCAACCTTGGCCAAGCGCGCGCCAACGTCGTAGTCCTCGGTGAGGCTGTCGGTGTTGAACGGCTGGTTTTCGGTTTCACCGGCCAGCACCCGCAGGGCGCGATGGGAAAAGCAAGTGCCAACGCCGGCCGAGGGCACGGTGTCGGTCATGCTTTCACGCACCACCAGGTCCTTGCCGTGCCATTCGGCGAACTCGTCCATGTAGACACCCGCCACCCATTCGTACCAGTTGCGCTCCAGCGACACCACGGGCAACTGGATCATGTCCTTGCGCGGCAACAGGTAGTTGAACAGGCGCAGTTCCAGCGGATGCAGCACGTCCTCGCTGTCGTGCAGGACGACGCCGGCGAAGGTCATACCATGGGTTTTCTCATGCAGGAAAATCGCCTGGATCACCCAGTTCAAGCAGTCGGCCTTGCAGGTCGGCCCGGCATGGGGCACTTCGACACGGTGCAGTTGTTTGTAGCGCCTGCGCATCCGTTCGACTTCGTCGATGGTGCGCTGGTCGTTGATGTACGTACCGACGAAGACCACGTAGTTCTGATAGTCGAGGGTCGACACCATGTTCTCGATCATCGGTGCGATGACGTCGTATTCCAACCAGGCCGGCACCATGATCGCCAGGGGCTGTTCGTCCCGGGCCAACAATTGCTCGACGGTCAGCGGCCGGTAGCGGCGGTCCACGGTGAGCTTTCGGTACAGGCGACGAGACCAGTACCACACGTCAACGATCAGATCATCCAGGCTGGAGATCAGGATCAGCACCGCGACGATAATGGTCGCGATCTCCAGGTAGTTGTAGTAATGGGCCAGCCAATAGGGCCAATAAAGCGACGTCATCGAAGGGTACCGTTACTGGCGATTGCGACGGGCGCTACGGCCTGCCAGCAACAAGAGGAGGAACAGGATAATGGCGCCCGGGATCAGCCAAAGCAGCGAAGGTTTTCGCCAGGCGTCCAGACCTTTGGGTTCTTCGCGGTCGATCAGCAGGCTACCGCTTGGGTCTTGGGTATCGAAGATCGCCACGGCCCCGTTGTTGCCCAGAATCGCCACGTCGCCACGGGTCAGCACAATCGGCTTGGCCAGGCTTGGCGGCTGGTTGCCCAGGGCCCGGTAGACCAGGCCGTACTGGCCTGCGGTCTGCACCACTTGCAGCGAGGCCAATTGGTTGAGGGGTTGTATGTCCAGCAACACCTGGTCCTTGTGGTTGATGCGCAGGCGACCTTGCTCATCGACCTGGACCGATTCCTGGCTGTCCTTGAGCGGCAACTCGAAGGCCAGGAAGGCTTTGTCCGGGCTGACGACGGCGTTCGCATCAGCGCTGACCTTGAGCTGCGCGCGCAGCGGCGAAACACCGCTGGCATCGGCCACCGAAATGACCCGCGCCAGACTGCTGGCCGGTTGGTCGAGGTAGGCCCGGGGAACCAAAATCTGGGTGTCCACGGCGAAGCGTGCGGCCATGCCTGAGAAATCGTCGTCCAGCGCCGCTTTTTCCAGGACGATGTGGCTGGTCGGCAGGACCGATACGGGGAAGGCTTGCGGCGTTTCCAGGCAGCGGTCACTGACCGGCTGGCGCTGGAACGATACGCGCAAGGTGTTTTTCGAGCCCAGGGCGTAGCGCGGGATGTGGGCCTGGATGCGCTGCGGCTCACCGTTGGCGGTCAGTTGCTGCGCGCCGATCAGGAAATCATTGAAAAACAGCGAGGCCACCGGTGCTGTAGGGGAAGCACCCGGGGCGGCGGAGACGTCGACCACGGCCGTGACGGGCACGCGACCGTCGTAAGCCACGCTGCCCAGGGGGAACGAAGTGCTCCAGTCGAATCGCGAGGCCACGTCGAAGTTGCCAGGGGCGCCGCCCAGTCGCGACAGGGCAACACGGCCATCGTCGCTCAACGGTGTTTGCGCTTCGCTCACGGTCAATTGGCGACTTGTCGCCAGTTTGCTCCAGGTCGAACCGAGCAGCGACAAGGCTTTGCCGGTGGATTGTGGGGCGATCATCAGGACCGGGCGAGTGCCCAGCAGCGCCAGGCGTACGCTGTCGGTGTCGGCGCTCGCCAGTGCGGCGTTGATGTGCTGTTTGCGCCATAGGCTCAGCGCGCTGGCTGCCGTTGTGTCGAGGCCCTGGACCTGGCTTTGCAAGGCGTCCAGAGACTGGTTGATGGCCTTGAGCAGCTCCGGGTCGTTGATCGCCAGGTCAGCCTGTACGTTCGGGGTCTGGCCCAACACCAGCAGTGCGCCGATCTCGGCCGGGTTGGCCAAGCTGTGCGGGCCTTTGCCGTTGAGGCTGGCGAAGGCAGGAATGCTCAATAGCTCGGCAGGGATGCGCAGGCCGCTCAAGTCCACGCTGTCCTGCACGACAGGGAAGGGCAGGATGCGGCTGTGTTTGCCGATGCGCTCCAGTGCGACACCCAGGCGCCAGGCCGAATCGTAGCTGGCGGCGGACAACGCGCCAGGGGCGACGAGAATGCCGGGCTCGCCGGGCAGGGCCGCCCAGGCCGCACCGACGTCGCGCAACTGGCTGGCGTCGTAGCTGTAGCTCAGGCGCGTCTCGGGTTGGATGCGCAGCACATTGCCGATGACCCGATCATCTTCGCACAACGGCCGAGGCACCACCGAGGACCAGGCAATGCCCAGGCGCACCAGGCCGTTGTCACGTGCGGCCTTGTGGACGCCGAGTGTGGCGCTGGCATCGCCTTGTGCCTCGCTGAGCCCTTCGGCGCGCACTGGGTAGCCATCGAGGGACAGTAGCAGGGTGTTGCGACCGCCTTCACCATTGAGGTAGTTGGCATCCAGTTGCAAGGTGGCGTCATCGAGCGCAACGCCGGCGGGCACCGGCAGGTAGAGCTCGCGGCGGGCGTCGCTGGCGCTCAAGAGGATCGGCGCGGTGATGCCCAGGTCGCTCAAGCGCACTTCACGTGTCTGGCGGGTATCGGCGTTGAGTCGATGAATAGCCTGGGTCAGCGGGCTATCCGCAGCCAGGGCAAAGGTCGGCATGAGCGCGAGCAGGCTCAGGCCACAGGCAAGGGCGCTGAGCGCGCCCGTAGGGTTGGCAACGGAAGGCTTCATTCAGGCAAATCTCGATCTGATAAGGGTGGATAGCAGTTATGAGGTGAAATCGACGAGCAACTCCCGTGGCGCGGACGTTGGCGCATATGCCAGTTCCTGGGACGAATGCGCCTGGCCCACGACAAAGTCGCTGACCGGGCGCCCCATCAGGGTATCGACGATGCGTTGGCTGGCCTTGCCATCGCCATAGGGGTTGGCGGCCTGTGACGCTCGGCGCCACAAGGCCTCGTCGTCGAACAGCGCGTCCACACCGGCGACGATCGAGGCGGGGGAAGTGCCCACCAGGCGCACAGTGCCGGCGGCCACGGCTTCGGGGCGTTCGGTGACGTCGCGCATCACCAGCACGGGCTTGCCCAGGGACGGCGCTTCTTCTTGCACGCCGCCAGAGTCGGTGAGGATGACGTGGGCGTGTTGCATCAGGCGCACAAAGGCCAGGTAATCCAGCGGTTTGATCAAATGCACATTGAGCAGATCGCCCAGTTGTTCGGTAACCGGCCCCAGTACGTTCGGGTTGAGGTGCACCGGGTAGACGATCTGGATATCCGGGCGCTGGGCCAGTTGGCGCAGGGCCTTGCAGATGTCCAGGAAGCCTTCGCCGAAGTTCTCCCGGCGGTGACCGGTCACCAGCAGCAGCTTGCTTCCGGTTTGCAGGAACGGGAACTGTTGGTCCAGTTCGTCACGCAGCCGGGCATCATCATTGATGCGTCGGGCCGTCAGTTGCAGCGCGTCGATCACGGTGTTGCCGGTCACCAGGCAACGACCTTGCAGGCGTTCGCCCAGCAGGTTGTCGCGTGACTGTCCGGTGGGAGCAAACAGCAGGTCGGCGCTGAGGTCGATGCACCGGCGGTTCATTTCTTCCGGCCAGGGGCTGTAGATGTCGCCAGTACGCAGGCCGGCTTCCACATGGCCGACGGGGATGCGTCGATGGAAGGCGGCCATCGACGCGACCATGGCCGAAGTGGTGTCGCCATGGACCAGCACCCGATCCGGCCGGGTTTGTTCCAGCACCGGGTCGATGGCTGCGTACAACGCGCCAGTCAGGGAGTTGAGTGTCTGGTGCGGTGTCATCACGTCAAGGGTGAAGTCGGCCTTGAGATCGAATAGGTCCAGTACCTGCTTGAGCATGCTCTGATGCTGGCCGGTGACGCAGATCAGTGACTCAATGCCCGGTTCGGTGGCGAGAGCCTTGACCAGGGGCGCCATCTTGATGGCTTCCGGACGGGTACCGAAGATCGAGAGGATCCTGATTCGTGGATGATTAGTTGCCATGATGCCCTTCCTTGTGCAGTTTGCTGCGCCGCACAACAGCCCAGCCGGACGCGATGAGGCGTTCGAGTAAATAAGCGATTTAAGTTTTAAGAGGTAGCCCGTTGTCAGACAGCGGTTTGACGTACACAGGAAGTGACGCGCTAGCATCTTGAAAATCGGGGCGGAAGATTAATAGCATTAAATATCATAAGTGCAAAGGTTTAATGTGAGGGGTTCTATCAATATTTTTTTAGAGGGGTATTTTGAAGTTGGGGTTTAGCGTTTTGTTATTGCTGCTGTAAAGAGTATTACCCATTGATTTTAAAGGATTTATTGTTCTGTTAGATGGCGGGCATATGCGCGCTAAGTGTTCAGGCAAACGGCGCTGTGGTTTTTTTGGCGCCGAATAGTTGCTTGTTGAACAGGCGATGCGTCATCGAAATGGCGCCTGTAAATCGTCGGGAGGCTGCTCGCTTAGAGGGTGGTTAGTTATGCGTGAAGTTTGTGTTTTGGCGAAAGTTCAATTTAATTCGAGTTTTTATATTAATAAGTCGGAAAGATGTTTCTGTCGCCAGGGCCCACTCGGCAGAGTCGTTACTTATGAATAAGACAGGTTGCCTGGAATCGCCCCATTCGAATCCAAATGGCAGCAACTCGTTCGCCCGGTCCGACCGATAACCGCACGCTTTGTGTTGCACACCTGCCTGGCTTATTGACCAAACTAACCGGGTGGTACATTTTATCGGCAATCAGTCTTGTCCAACGTGACCAAGACCATAATAAAAATAGAGGAATACTCATGCCTTTCCGTTTGCGAGCACCCCATTTCCCCTTGATTCGTTGTTCCAGTCCTGGAGCATCTTCCAGCCTCTCAGGTTCGATCCGATAGCGGCTACGCTGTTTGCGGTCTTATCGCGCCAGCGGGATGTCGGCGCTCGACAAGCCTCGGAGTTCTTCAAAATGACAAAAATCGTCGATCTGTATTTCAAGCTGCTGAAGCTGCTGATTGTCTTGTGCATGGTCGCGATGATCGTGCTGGTGTTCGGCAATGTGGTGCTGCGTTATGCCTTCAACTCTGGCATCAGTGTGTCGGAGGAGTTGTCGCGCTGGTTCTTCGTCTGGATGATTTTTCTCGGTGCCCTGGTGGCGCTCAAGGACCGTGCTCACCTGGGCATGGACAGCCTGGTCAAGCGCTTGCCGCCGGCCGGCAAGCGTATCTGCCTGGTCATCAGCCATCTGCTGATGCTGTACATCTGCTGGCTGATCTTCAGTGGCAGTTGGCAACAGGCCGCGATCAACCTGAATGTCGTTGCCCCGGCGTCAGGTTTGTCCATGGCACTGTTTTACGGTGCTGGCCTGGTGTTTGGCGCCAGTGCCGCAGCGATCCTGTTCTACGAGCTCTACCTGGCGCTGTTTGGCAAGCTCGGGGATAACGAGCTGGTGATGGTCAAGGCCAACGATGCCGAGGAAATCACCCATAACCCCGTCACCGCTGACCCCATCAAGAGTACCCGCCCATGACACTGGTTATTTTCCTCGGGTCCTTGATTGGCAGCATGGCACTGGGCATGCCCATTGCGTTTGCCTTGCTGGTGGTCAGCGTGGCGTTGATGTTCTACCTGGATCTGTTTGACGCGCAAATCATTGCCCAGAACCTGCTCAACGGGGCGGACAGTTTCCCGCTAATGGCTGTGCCGTTCTTCATGCTGGCCGGCGAAACCATGAACGTCGGTGGCCTGTCCAAACGCATCGTCAACATCGCCATGGCGCTGGTGGGGCACAAGCGTGGTGGCCTCGGTTATGTGGCGATCATCGCGTCCTGCCTGCTGGCGTCGCTCTCCGGTTCGGCCGTGGCCGATGCGGCGGCACTGGCGGCGTTGCTGGTGCCGATGATGGTGCTGGCCGGGCACAATCGGGCGCGCTCGGCGGGTTTGATTGCTGCCGGTGGCATTATCGCGCCGGTCATTCCCCCGAGCATTGGCTTTATTGTCTTTGGCGTGGCCTCCGGCGTGTCGATCTCCAAGTTGTTCCTGGCCGGCATCGTGCCAGGGATCATGCTCGCAATGGCGCTGGCCATTGCCTGGTGGTTCGTCTCCCGCAGCGAGAATGTCGAGACGCCACCCAAGCAATCCCGTGCCCAGGTCTTGCGGGCATTGGTTCAGGGCAGCTGGGCCATGGGCTTGCCGATCATCATTATTTTTGGCCTCAAGTTCGGCATTTTTACCCCGACGGAAGCGGCAGTGGTGGCGGCGGTCTATTCGCTATTCGTCTCTCTGGTGATCTACCGGGAAATGAAAGTCAGCCAGTTGTACGAGGTGATCCTGTCCTCGGCCAAGACCACTTCGGTGGTGATGCTGCTGGTCGCCGCCGCCATGGTTTCTTCCTGGCTGGTGACTATTGCCGATCTGCCGAGCCAACTGGCGGCGGTGCTCGAGCCGTTTATGGACAGCCCGACCCTGCTGTTGGTAGTCATCATGCTGATGATCATCCTGGTCGCTACGGTCATGGACATGACGCCAAGCATCCTCATCCTTACACCGGTGCTGATGCCGGCGGTTACCCAGGCGGGCATCGACCCGGTTTACTTTGGCGTGTTGTTTCTGATCAACACCGCCATCGGCCTGATTACCCCGCCCGTAGGCACAGTGCTCAATGTGGTGAGTGGGGTTTGCAAGCTCAATATCGAAGAGATCGTTCGTGGCGTGTGGCCGTTCCTGCTGGCGCAACTGGTGGTGCTGTTCCTGCTGGTCGTGTTCCCACAACTGGTCTTGGGCCCGCTGAAATTCTTCACCGGTTGAGGCCGGTGCAAGCCGTAGTAGCTCAACTTAAAAACAATAACGATCGGAGAGTGACATGGGACAACTGATGAAAACCCTGTTGGCCGGGGCGTGCGCAACGGGACTGCTGCTGGGTAGCGTGGTCAGCCACGCAGATGAAATCCGCGAACGCACCCTGCGATTCGCGTTCCAGAACGTCAAGGAGCATCCGCAAGGGCAGGGCGCGCAGAAGTTTGCCGATCTGCTCAGCGAAAAGAGCGGTGGCAAGATCAAGGTCCGCCTGTTCCCCGGCGGTACGCTGGGCGGCGACGTGCAAACGGTGTCGGCGTTGCAGGGCGGCACATTGGACATCACGGTGCTCAACTCCGGGATCCTGGCCGCCCAGGCACCGGATTATGCCATGCTCGACTTCCCGTTCCTGTTCAACAACGTCGAGGAAGCCCATGCGGTCATCGATGGGCCGGTCGGGCAGAAACTGGCGGCGCAACTGGACAGCAAAGGGCTCGTCGGGCTGGGTTATTGGGACCTGGGCTTCCGTAACCTGACCAACAGCAAGCACCCGGTGACCAAGCTTGAAGACATGCAGGGCTTGAAGATTCGCGTCATCCAGTCACCGATCTACCTGGAGACTTTCTCCGCCCTGGGCGCCAACCCGGTGCCGATGGCGTTCCCCGAGGTCTACACGGGCCTTGAACAGCACACCATCGACGGTCAGGAAAACCCTTTCACGGTGATTGAGGGCAACAAGTTCTACGAGGTGCAGAAGTATCTTTCCGTCACGGGCCACATCTTCAACCCGCAGTCGCTGATCATCAGCCAGAAAACCTGGAACCGCCTCAACGATGATGAAAAAGCGCTGATCCGCTCGGCCGTGGCCGAGGCGCAAACATTCCAGCGTGACGTCACGGCCGCGAGCATGGACAAGGCCAAGGTCACGTTGGCCGCTGCAATGACCGTCAATGAGATCAGCCCGGCCGAGAAGGACCGCTTGCGTGAGCGGGTGAAGCCGGTGGTCGACAAGTTCGCCAAATCCCTGGATGGCGAGCTGGTCAAGATGATGTATGACGAAATTGCCAAGGTGCGTGCCGCGCAGTGAGTTGAAGCCAGCCCCCGAGTGACGGGGCTATGAAGGGTGTCGGTGGCTGTCTCGGCACCCTTCGTTGCGTCTGGGATAAAGGCCAGCGCTGCGCCTCACTCGGCTCAGGTTGCCGTTAGTAGAACAGTCATGGCCGGTCTCAATGTTCCAACCATTGCTCTAAACTTGTTAGGCTATGGCACACATATCTCGTTTTCATTTTGGACCAGCGGGACTCATCAGACCACAGGCGCGCATGCGCGTGCTGTATATCAAAGGAGATTCACGTGGGTAAAAATCCTGTCGACGATCTATCAGGAAGACCTCAGACGCCCGGCACGGAGGGAATACCAGCCCCCAGCGGCGAGGCAAATCTCATTGAAACAGACTATGTCATAGGACAGGACAATATCAGCGGTGAGTTTTCGTTCTCTCTGGATATCCATGGCAAAGTCTTCCTCATCTCCGCCGCCACCATTTTGTTGTTCGTCGTCGTAACATTAGCCCTGCAAAACGAAGTCGAACCGCTCTTCAGCGCAATGCGCAGTTGGTTGACCCGACACTTGGCCTGGTTCTTCCTGAGCGCAGGCAATATCTTCGTATTACTGTGCCTGGCGTTGATAGTTTCGCCATTGGGCAAGGTCCGATTGGGCGGTCGCGACGCCACGCCGGATCATACGTATCTGGGCTGGTTCTCCATGTTGTTCGCCGCCGGGATGGGCATCGGGTTGATGTTCTATGGTGTTGCCGAGCCGATGTCGCATTACGCTTCCGCGATGGGCGGAGTCACGGTCGATGCCAGTGGCGTGCGTACGGATTGGGCACCCCTTGATGGTGCAAAGGGGGACATGAAAGGTTCTGCGGAGCTGGCGATGGCTGCGACTATCTTTCACTGGGGGCTACATCCTTGGGCAATCTACGCCATCGTTGCGTTGTCCCTGGCGCTGTTTTCCTTCAACAAAGGCTTGCCGCTGTCGATACGCTCGATTTTTTACCCGCTGCTGGGTGAGCGTGTCTGGGGATGGCCCGGGCACATCATCGACATCCTGGCGGTCTTTGCCACGCTGTTTGGGCTGGCGACCTCGCTGGGTATCGGTGCCGAGCAGGCCTCTGCGGGGATTGAGCACTTGTTTGGTATCCCGTCCACCAATGTCAGCAAGGTGGTGCTCATCATCGGCATCACTCTGATTGCGCTGTGTTCGGTACTCGCCGGGCTGGAGAAGGGCGTCAAGCTGCTGTCCGAAATCAACATGGGCCTGGCGCTCCTGTTGCTGCTATTCATCATTGTCGTCGGGCCAACCGTGGCCATCCTCACCGGGTTTTTCAAGAACGTGGTGACCTATGCGCAATACCTGCCGGCATTGTCCAACCCTTTCGGGCGAGCGGACACTGAGTTCACCCAGGGGTGGACGGCGTTCTACTGGGCCTGGTGGATCAGTTGGTCCCCATTCGTCGGTATGTTCATCGCCAGGGTCAGTCGTGGCCGTACCGTTCGTGAGTTTCTGATTTCGGTATTGCTGGTGCCTTCGCTGGTGTCGGTGCTGTGGATGACGACCTTTGGCGGGACGGCCATTGATCAGGCCACCCTGCAAGGCCTCAGCGGCGTGAAGGACGCTGTCCTGGAACTCAAGCTGTTCGCAATGTTTGAAGCGCTTCCCCTCAAGGAAATCTCGTCTCTGCTGGGCATTGTGTTGGTGATCGTGTTCTTCATCACCTCCTCGGACTCCGGCTCGCTGGTGATCGATACGATCACCGCGGGCGGAAAGGTTGACGCACCCGTTCCGCAGCGGGTCTTCTGGGCTGTCATTGAAGGGGTGATCGCCATCGCACTGTTGCTGGGAGGGGGGCTGGTGGCCTTGCAGGCCATGGCGGTGTCCACCGGATTACCCTTCGCCATTGTCCTGCTGGTAGGCTGCGTTTCGCTGGTCAAGGGATTGCTGTCCGAACCGCGATCCTGATGGTCAACGAGTGCCGATGATGGAACGGGTCATGTTCCATCGTCGGCCTCAGTCCCAAAGTTCTCCAATCGCAACGTCAGGGCTGTAGTCAGTGGCTATTTGCGCTTGCAGCAGCTCGGCCGTGGCCAAGGCATCGGTCAAGGCCTGATGGGCATGGTAGGGCGGCAGGTGATAGCGCGTCCGACTGTCCGCCAGTCGGACGGAGGAGGGAGGGCGTTGCAACAGTCGGTCTAGCCAGCTGCGATGGCCCCGGACTTGCCGCGCTTCGAGTTGCATGGTGTCAATGACTGGAAATTGCAGGCCTTCTCCCCAGTGGTGACGAAACGCCTGGTCCAGGAAGTCACGTTCGATGGTCCGGTAGTGCACGACCATGATTTTTCCCGTCATTGCTTCCAGCAGGTGTTCCATGATGTCCGGCAACCGGGGGGCATGGCGAATATCGGCGTGGGTGATGCGATGGAAAGTTACCGATTCGTGGGTTAGTTGCGCGGGTTTGATGATCCAGTACAGCGCTTCGCCGCAGCGTATCCGCTTGAGCGTCAACGGTATCAAGCCAATGCTGACGATGCTGTCGCTACAGGCATTCAAACCGGTGGTTTCCAGGTCCAACGCCAGCAGGTCCACCTGCTCCAACGGCGTCTGTCCGTTGGCAACGCCGGCTTGGTAGAAGCGCTGCAAGAGAGGGTGTCTGGCTTGCTGTGCCAGCTGTTCAAAGCGTGCCGGCCAGTCCAGTGTTGTCTGCCTCTGCGCGTTCCGTGAATCGCTCATCGTGTTGGCCGTGCGTGGCCGGGATAGCGGAAGCGCAAGAATTTTTGCGCATTGCTCAACACCTGGAACGCTTCCTTGAGGTTGTGGCGCTCAATGGTGGAAAAACGCTCGGGCACGATGTAGTTGTCTGGTGTCCGACCTTGTTCGATGGCATGGGCCTGGTGCCGTATTCGCACCATCGATAGGAACTCCAATGCGTAGCGTAGATGATCAATGGCTTGCGGTTGCAGCCATTTCGTCGTGCTGATGGCGTCGAGTCGGTCAAAGGAGTTTTGTGCGGTACTCCCGCACGCCAGCGCATGAATTCGGATCAGGTCGGTAAGGGGCGCCGTGCCACGTCCCTTCAGGTTGATGATCTGCTTTTGCTCCCCGTCGGTTTCCATGACAAACGTGCGGAAGAAACCCAGGGGCGGCGTCCTATTCAGTGCGTTACGGGCCATTGCTGTCAGGAAGGCGGGCGTGGCCCTTGATTTTTCAGCGCAAAGCGCTTTGAGCCCGTTGACCATTTCCAGCCGACCATAGACCCCGTCCAGGTCAAAGAAAATACACGCGTTAAGCAGGGTGGCAGCGTTCGGCTTTTCAATCCACTGGGTGAAATAGTCGCGCCAGACTCGCAACGGCTGACGCCACTGGGCGTTGGTCGCCATGATCCCGCCCTTGCAGTAGCTAAAGCCGCACGCGGCGAGTCCGTCACTGACGAATGTGGCCAGTTTCCTGAAGTACTCATCGTGCAGGATCGGGTCGAAACGATCATCCAGCACCAGGGCGTTGTCCTGATCGGTAACCAGCAACTGTTCGTCCCGGGCCATCGAGCCCAGCACCATGAAGCAGTAAGGCACCGGCGGCGGTCCCAACTCCCTTTCTGCCAGCTCGAACAGACGTTGGGTGAAGGCGCGGCCAATGCCTGAAATGGCGCTGCCGATCATGTGGGCGGTGGCACCGTCGCGCACCATGCGAATGTAGGTACCGCGTAGATCCCGTAGCAATGATCGCAGACCTTCGACGCTGGTCTGGTTGGAGATGCTGTTGACGAGGTACAAGCTGCTCTGGGACTCGTGCCGGATAATGTCCGACAGATTGATCAGGCCCAGAGCGCGCCCTTTATGCATCACCGGAAGGTGGTGAATATTGCTGCGAAGCATGCACAGCATGGCCTCGAACAGTGAGTCGTCGGCCTGGATGGCCACCGGATCGTTCGACATTACTTCGCCGATGGTGGTGCTGCCGCTACGGTTGGCGGCCACCACGCGAGTGCGCAGGTCCCGATCGGTCACGATGCCGAGCATTTTCCCGGGGTTATTCCCGGCCCGCTCCAGGACGACGACACAGGAAACGCTCTGTTCGGTCATCAGCTGTGCGGCTTCCTGGACGCTGGTGAGTGGTGTGACCCAGACCAGCTTCCGGGAAATCAATGCACGGGATTTAAGTTGGATCAAATCGCTCGCGCGCCCTTGGGCTTCAACGGCCGATTTGAGCCTGGAATGACCTTCGGCTTCGACAAAATCGGCGAAGCTGTCATGTCGTTTGCACAATTGGGCGATGACTTCCGCCGGGATGAAATAGATCAGGCTATCTTCCAGGGCCTTGGCCGGAAAACGCACCTTATTGCTGCGTAGCAGGCCGGCCTGACCGAAGATATCGCCTTCCACCAGGCGGTCGTACAACTCGCCGCTGCGCCGATAGATCTCGACTGCGCCGCTGCGTACGTAGTGGAGGTCATTGATGATGGCGCCCCCTTCGAGGATAACGCTACCGGCCTTGAAATAGGCGATCTCGACACGCCGGGCTATGTCTTCCAACGTTGCCTGGGGCAGGGCATCAAATGGGGGAAATCGATGCAGGTGCTCGCTGATTTCCAATAACTCGATTTGCATAGAGCCTCGTGGCTGTTCGCTTTAGAGAACCAACATGCCAGACCATGGCGTCGCGCACAAACCCGATACAGGCGAGCGTGCGCGAGCACCGGTTACTCACTGGCCTTCAGGCACCGCCAACCAGTTCCCAATGACCTTCTGATAGCTGCCGTTGGCCTTGCTCAGGTGCAGCCACTGATCGACGTACATCTTCCAGGTGGTGTCATCCCGAGGCAGCAGGTAGGCCTTCTCGCCATATTGCAGGTAGCGGGTCGGGTTGACCGCGCACAGGCCAGGCTTGAGTTTTTGCTGGTAGAGCGCTTCTGACGCGTCGGTAATCATCACGTCGGCTTTCTTGTCCAGCAGTTGCTGGAAGATGGTCACGTTGTCGTGGAAACTGAGCTGGCCGTTAGGCAGGAACGCCCGGACGAAGGCTTCGTTGGTGCCACCGGCCGGCTCGACAAGACGCACCGAAGGCTGGTTCATCTGTTCGAGGGTCTGGTACCGCGCCTGGTCTTCGCAACGCACCAGCGGGATCTTGCCATCCACGTCCAGAGAGTGACTGAAATAGGCTTTCTTCTGGCGCTCCAGCGTCACCGAAATCCCACCCATGCCGATGTCGCATTGACCGGCAACCATATCCGGCATCAGGGTTTTCCAGGTGGTCTGCACCCATTGCACCTTGACGCCCAGGCTGGCGGCCAGCGCGCGCGCCATGTCGATGTCAATGCCTTCGTATTCGCCGGTTGCGGTTTTAAAGGTATAGGGCTTGTAGTCGCCGGTGGTGCACACCTTCAGTTCGCCGCGCTGCAGGACCTGGTCCAGCAGCGAAGGGGCCGGCTCGGCCAGGGCACCGCCGGAGAGCGCCAACAGGCCACAGAGCGTCATCAAGCTTGTTATGTTTTTCATAGTGATTGGACGTCTCGCAACGCAAGGGAATGAGACCGGGGAGTGTAGTAAAAGCGCCGGCTCGCTGTCACTGCGGTGTTGATCGTGAGCCATCAACTGAGCGTCGTCGCGAGAGGCCGTCGTTGCAGGCTTTCCAGGTAGGCGCAGAACATGTCGGCCATGGCGTCGCCATAGACGGCAACTTCCACGGGACGGCTGGCAGTTACCCCCGCGCCTTGTTGGGCTGGACACCAAGTGACCCGAGTCTGTTGGCCGATCTTCAGCAGCCAGGCTATTGCACCGGATGCCCCCGTAGGGCGCAGGAGCTGTGTAGGAGCGCAGAAGCGTAGGAGCGTAGGAGCTGTCGAGTGCAACGAGGCTGCGATCTTGTTCCAGACAATTGAGTCGGAAGTGAAAGATCAAGATCAAGATCAAGATCAAAAGATCGCAGCCCTCGGCAGCTCCTACATTTCCGCCTAGCGCGAAATAATCCCGTGGTCGATCGCGTATTTCACCAGGGCCGCGGGCTTGTCGATGTTCAGCTTGCGGCGAATGCTCAGGCGATGGGTCTCGACGGTGCGAACGCTGATGTCCAGTTCACGGGCCATTTCCTTGTTGTTCAGGCCCTGGACCATTTTGGACAACACTTGGCTCTCGCGTGGCGTCAGCTCGTTATCGGTGTGCGGGTCGGTGGCAAGCCGCTGGGCGATCTCTGCACTGTAGAACGTGCCGCCGCTGATGATGGCTTCGATGGCTGCGATGATTTCCCGCGACGGCGCGTTCTTGAGTACGTAGCCGCTGGCGCCGGAACGCACGGATTCGCTCACGTACTCGTAATTGTCGTACATGCTGAGGATGAGGATTTTGAGGCTGGGGTATTGCTTGCCCAGCAACCGGGTCAACTCGAGCCCGTTCATGTCCTTGAGGCTGATGTCCATCAGCAGCAGGTCGGGTTGGCTGCGACCGACCATTTCAATCGCTTGCGCACCGTTCTCAGCTTCGCCCACCACGTCCAGTCGGGGCATTACGGACAACAGGGCCTTGATGCCGTCGCGAACCAGGGAGTGATCATCGACCAGCGCGACGCGAATCACGGGAGGCAGGTTCATCGGCAGGTGCTCTTGTTGGAAGGGAGGCGCATCAGTTTTCCGTTACCGACAGGTTCATGGGCAGCAGGATGTCCAGTTCGCTTCGTCCCGGTGCCGAGGTCACTTCCAGGCGTCCGCCGAAATGCTCGACCCGTTCGCGGATATTGCGCAGGCCGATGCCGGCGTGGCCGCGCTCTACTTGCGGGACGTTGAAGCCCATCCCGTCATCGACCACCGTCAGGCGCAAGGACTGGCTGGAGCCGAACAGGGTGATACCGACACTTTTCGCCCCGGCATGGCGCTCGATATTGGTCAAGGCTTCCTGGGCAATACGGAATAGCGAGACAGGGGCGCCATTTTCCAAGCGGCAATCGAATTCGTTGCTTCGGTAGGACACTTCAAGCCCGCTGCGCTGTTGGAACTCGGTCGCGAGCTGGCCGATGGCGGCGGGCAGGCCCAAGGTGTCGAGCAGGGACGAGCGCAAGTCATGGGAGATGCTGCGGATTTCGCCGATGGCTTCGCCGAGCCGATCGGTTGCGCCCTTCAGGATGCCCAGGCCGTTTTCCTGGCCGTTTTCCAACACGTGGCTGGCCAGTTCGAACTGGAATTTTATCGACACCAGCAACTGGCTTATGCCGTCGTGCAGCTCGCGAGACACTCGCGAGCGTTCTTCTTCCTGCAAGCTGACGATGCGCTGGTTCAGCCGCTGCAGCTTTTTGTCGGCCAGGCGATGTTCGCTGACATTGAGGGTCATGCCGCCAGCGAACACCAGCAGGACCGCCACCAAGGCGATAGCGGCGATGGCTTGCATGGTGGTGTGGATGCCACGGGCGACCTCGTCGCGGGCTTGCTGGGTGGCGCGCTCGACGTCCTCCAGGTAGATCCCGGTGCCGAGCATCCAGCCCCATTGATCGAGCATCACGACATAGGCCAGCTTGTCGGTTACCTGGCCGGAGGAGGGCTTGTTCCAGGCATAGCGCTGGAACCCTTCGCCCGACTCGGCACTTTTGAGCAATGCCTGGATGACCGGCAGGCCGTAGGGGTCCTTCATGTCCCAGAGATCTTGCCCCACCAGTTCCGACTGACGGGCGTGCATGAGGCTGCGACCCTGGCGGTCGTACACGAAAAAGTAACCGTTGATGCCGAAGCTGAGCTTGCGCAATTCCTCCAGGACCTGCTGTTGCGCGCGCTCGTCGCCCTGGCCGTCGTTATAGAGCGGGGCGATCAGGCTCTGCGCCATCTCGACATAGTTCTTCAGCTCGGCACGCTTGCTCGCCAGGATGCTGTCTTCGATCAGTTGCGCCTGTTGGTCGCCCAACTGGCGATTGAGCGAGATCACCAGGGCGCAGATGACCGCGATGGCCAGGACCAGCGGCAAAATCCCGAGGGCGACGATTTTGTGTTTGAGCAGCATCTGTACTCCTGTCCGGACTCGGCGGGGAGGCGAATGGCGGCATCATATGCCAAACCCATGGATGAGGCATAAAACCTGTGGGCGTTGGTGTCTACGTAGAACTACGTAGGTAGCCCGTACGTAGTACTGCGGATTTATTTATTGACGACTTGCAGGGATATTGGGCCGGCTCCGAATAGCCGGGGCACACTATAAAAACAATCGCCGCAATCCACTGGATATCGGCAGGAGACACGCAATGACAACCCGTCTGGTTAAACACCTCGCCTGGTTTGCCGTGGCTGTTCTGGGAGCCTGTGCGTTGAGTGTCGTGGCCTTGCGCCGCGGCGAACCCATCAACGCCCTCTGGATCGTCGTCGCGGCCGTGGCCATCTACCTGGTCGCCTACCGCTACTACAGCCTCTTCATCGCCAATAACGTGATGCAACTCGATG